>CAYUYN010000092.1:0-12200 GCA_964449185.1 uncultured Anaerolineales bacterium
GACCCTGGCCGGCCGGGCGGGCCCGCGCCGGCGTGCGTGGGCCTTAGCCGCCGGGGTGGGCGCGGGTGTGTCCCACCTGGCGCGGGCCGATGGCGTGCTGGTGCTGCTGGTGGTGCTGTTGTGGCTGGCGTGGCTTCAGCGCCGTGGCCGCCTGCGCGCGGCCGAGGCACTGGCGCTCCTCGTGCTGGTCGTCGCCGGCTACCTCGTCGTCATGGGCCCGTGGTTCGTGCGTAACCTGCTCGTCGTTGGCCGGCCGCTGGCGGCCGGCGGCACGCAGACCCTGTGGCTGCGTGAGTACAACGAGCTCTTCAACTACCCGGGTGGGCGGCTGTCGCCGGCGCACTACTTCGGCGCGGGTTGGTCAACGTTGCTGCACGGCAAATGGGACGCTCTGCAGACCAACGCCACGACACTGGCCGTGGTGCAGGGTGGGGTGGTGGCCTTTCCGTTTGCCCTTCTGGGCCTCTGGCGCTGCCGGCGCGCGCCGTTAGTCCAGATTAGCCTGCTCTATGGCCTCTCCCTGTTTGGGTTGATGACCTTGGCCTTCACGTTTCCCGGCGCGCGCGGCGGCTACTTTCACTCCGGCGCGGCGCTGCTGCCGGTGTTCAGCGCGGCCGCCCTCATTGGGCTGGACGCCGCCGTGGAGGCGGCTGCGCGTCGGCTGCCGCATTGGCAGCCGCGGAAGTCCATCCCGATCTTTACGGCCCTGTTGGTACTCAGTACCATTGCTTTGACGGCGGTGGTGTTTGGACTGCGCGTGATTGGACCGGACTGGCGTCGTCCGGCCTGGGACCGGCAGGATGCAGTTTATGCCCAGATGGGCGAGTGGATGTCTGCCAACCGTTCGTCATCAGGCCTGGTCGTCGCCAACAACCCGCCCGGTTGGACCTATTGGACCGGTCAACCCGCCATCGTCATCCCCAACAGCGCTGTGCCGGGTCTGCTGCGCGCCATGGACGACTACGCTGCGCGCTGGCTGGTGCTCGACGCCAACTACCCGGCCGGGTTGGCCGAACTTTACGCGCAACCGGAGAGCGAACCGCGCCTGACCCTGCGCGCCCGCTTTGGCGAGCCCGATGCGGCGCCGGTGTACTTATTGGAGCGGGAGCCCGCGCCATGAGGCGCCCGTGGCTGTGCGCGCCCGGCGTCGTGCTGAGCCTCGTGGCGCTGGGCGCCGTGCTGGCCTATCTGGCGGCCAGCCGGGCAGGGGGCTTCATCGGCTTCCCCCTCGACGACGCCTGGATCCACCAGACCTATGCCCGCAACCTGGCACAGTGTGGCGAATTCGCCTTCGTCCCCGGCCAGCCGTCGGCGGGTTCCACCTCGCCGGCGTGGACGGTGCTGCTGGCGCTCGGCTATTGGCTGGGCCTGGACTTTCGCTTTTGGACCTATTTGCTCGGCGCGGCCTTGCTGGCCCTTAATGCCTGGCTGGCCCACCGCGCCGTGCTCACCTATTGGCCGGGGGCGCGCGGCGCGGCCTGGGCGGCTGGGCTGTTCGTCGCCACCGAGTGGCACCTGGTTTGGGCGGCGGCCTCCGGCATGGAGACCTTGCTGTTTTCCGCGCTGGTACTGCTCACCTGTCTGCTCACGCCGCTTGGCCACGGCTTTTTTCTCGGTCTCTGCGCCGGGTTGAGCCTGCTGGTGCGTCCGGATGGACTGCTGCTGCTGCCCCTCGTGTTGGCGCGCGTCATGCTCGACCCAAGTCGTTCCATTTCTAACGGTGCGCGCGTGCTGGCGGGCTTCGCGCTCGTGTGCTTGCCTTACCTCGCCTTCAATCAGTGGCTGGCCGGTTCGCCGTGGCCCAACACCTTCTATGCCAAGCAGGCCGAGTATGCCGTGCTGCGCCTGGCCCCCATTTTGGAACGACTAGCACAGGTGGGGGTTTTGCCCCTGGTCGGGGCGCAGGCCATGCTGCTGCCTGGCCTGCTGTGGCTGGCCTGGAACGCGCTGCGCAGCCGCCGATGGGAAGCGGTACTATTGCCGCTGGGTTGGGTCGCGGCCATGGTGGCCGCGTATGCCGTGCGCTTGCCGGTCACGTATCAGCATGGTCGATATTTGATTCCGGTTATACCGGTGCTCGTCGCGGTTGGAGTGGGCGGTTTGGCGCGGATTTTGCAATTGCAGTCGGCACACCTGTTCGCGCGTGTGGGCAGTCGGGCATGGCTGGCAGCCACGCTAGTACTCGCCTCGGTCTTCTGGCTTCTGGGAGCCCAGGCCTACGCGCGTGATGTGCAGATCATCGAGACCGAGATGGTGGCCACCGCGCGCTGGGTGAGTGCCAACACCGCGCCCGACGCGCGCGTGGCCGCGCACGACATCGGCGCGCTGGGTTATTATGGCCAACGCGACCTATTGGACCTCGCGGGTCTGATCTCGCCCGCGGTGATTCCGTTCATCCGCGATGAGGCGCGGTTGGGAGATTGGCTGGACACGGCCGGGGCCGACTATCTGATGACCTTCCCCGGCTGGTACCCGAAGCTCGTGCAGAAATTCCAAAGGGGACTAAAGTACCAGACGGGCGCGCCGTTCAGCCCGGCGGCGGGTGGCGAAAATATGGCAATTTACAGTTTGGAGCCCACTTTGCCATAACGCGCCCGGTTTGCGTCTGGTTAGGGCATCTGCTATACTCCCGCCCTGGTACGTCTGAAAGTCAACTTATTTCTGCACGGGACGGTGTGATGGACAGGATTCGCGTTCTCGTGGTAGATGACCACCCGCTGTTTCGGCAGGGGTTGCGTGACGTGCTGCGCAATGAGCCGGACATCGAGGTCGTCGGCGAAGGGGCTGACGGCCAGGAAGCGCTTGCGCTGACGCATTCGCTCAAGCCGGACGCGCTCATACTCGATATCAATCTGCCGGAGCTGAATGGCCTGCAGGTCACGCGCCAGTTGCGCGCCGAACGCGTGACGTGCGCGGTAGTGATGCTGACGGCCTACGACGATATCGAACAAGTGCTCCACGCGTTTCGCGCTGGCGGTTCGGCGTATTGTCCGAAGGATGTCCACCCGACCAAGCTGGTGCAGGTGCTCCGCCAGGTGGTGCAGGGCCATTACGTGCTCGGCGATCAGGTGTTCGATCGCGAGGGCTTGCAGGCCTGGCTGGACCGCAGCCTGGAAAAGGCCGGCCGCCCGTACCTGGACGATGCCCGCGAAGCCTTTTCGCCTTTGTCGCCGCGAGAGATGGAGATCCTGCAGTACGTCACGCGCGGTTTGAGCAACAAGCAAATCGCCCTGTCGCTCGGCATCAGCCATCAAACGGTCAAGAACCACATGACCGCGATTCTGCACAAGCTTCATGTCGACGACCGGACCCAAGCGGCTGTTTATGCCCTGCGGCGCGGTTGGGTGCGCCTGCAGAACTAATACGGAGCCAAGGTTATGCCACAGCCGGGTGCCCAACTTACATACGCAACGCTGCTGGACGAGACACGCGCCGAGAGCCAGCGCCTGCAGGTGGAAGTCAAAGACCTCAACCGCATGGTGGACCAGAGCCGGGTGGAGGTGGAAAAGCTGGCGCAGCGCAATGCGGCCATTGCCGCCCACGTGCGCCAGCTCCAGGGGAATCTCGAAGCCGTCCCGCGCGCCAACATCAAGGCCGCCTACGAGGCGGCCCAAGACGCGCAGCAGCGCTTGTTCACCATGCGCGGCCAGCTCGAGAAGCTCCAGGCCGAGCAGGCCAACCTGGAGCGGCTGGCCGGCTACGTCCAGCGTACCCTGGTAAAGCTGGAATCGGCCGAGGGCCAGACGAGTGAAGGCGACAACCTGCCCGTCATTGTGCGGGTGGTGGAAGCTCAGGAAGCCGAGCGGCAGCGGCTGTCGCGCCAGATCCACGATGGCCCGGCGCAGGCGCTGTCCAACTTCATCCTGCAGACCGAGATTGCCATGCGCCTGTTCGACATTGACACCGAGCGCGCGCGGGCCGAGCTGCAAAGCCTGAAGGCCTCGGCCACCTCAACCTTTCAGAAGGTGCGCGACTTTATCTTCGACCTGCGCCCGATGATGCTGGACGACCTCGGCCTGCTGCCCACCGTCAAGCGCTTCGTGGATGCCTTCAAAGAGAAGACCGGGCTGCAGGTGAACTTGACCGTCACCGGCGCTGACCGCCGCATGGATTCGGCCCGCGAGGTGATCTTGTTCCGCGGCATTCAGGAACTGCTCAGCAACACTCGCCAGCACGCTCAGGCGTCGCAGGTGCGCCTGCTGTTGGACCTGGACTCCGCGCGGGTGCGGGTCACGGTGGAAGACAACGGTAAGGGGTTCGATCCGCAGGTCGTGTTGGCCGGCAAGCACAAGACCACCGGCCTGCCGGCGCTGCGCGAGCGCATGGATCTTTTGGGCGGCAGTCTCCAGATCGACAGCCAGGTGGGGCAAGGCGCCCGGCTGGTGCTGGACGTGCCGACCGGCATCGAATAAGCGGCCGAGGCGGGCCGCCGAGGGCCTCCAGCCTGCTGAGGGGCGGGCTGGAATGGCGTGACGGGGTTTTTCACCCCTTTTAGTTTGACTTTCCACCTTATGGCAGTATCATACGCTCGGCCCTGCGGGGGGCCACCACTCAGGAGGTTTGCATGCCACGCGGACGCCTATTTATCCTGATCGCTCTATTGCTCGTAATTACCGTCGTCGGTGTTTTCCTGGCGTTCGCGGCGAGCCGGGGGGCACTGAGTGGCCTACTCGGGGGACCCGGCCAACCCACTAACCAGGGCGGCGACGAAACCGCCGTGCCGGTGACGGCCACGCCCGAGCAGGTGCTGCGCATCATCGGCGCCAGCCAGACGCTCGGCCGCGGCGTCATCATCCCCACCGAGGCGCTGGTGGCCATTCCGTGGCCCACCAACATCGTGCCGCCCTCGGCCATCACCGATCCGGCCCAGGTGGTTGGCACGCGCGCGCGCTACACCATCGCGCGCGGCGAGCCGATCTTCTCCACCATGATCGTGCAGAGCCTGGCGCAGCTTTCTCCCACCGGCTCCGACGCGGCGGCCCAGATCCCGGCCGGTTACGTCGCCATTTCCATTCCCTATAACCGTGCGCACGGGGTGGCGCTGGGCGTCAAGGATGGCGATCACGTCAACCTCATCGTCTCCTGGGCCGTGGTCGACCTCGACCAGGACTTCCAGTCCCAGCTCCCCAACCTGTCCACCGTGCTCTCCCCGCCCAACCCCGATGCAGTCTTCGCGATCCCGCCGAGCACCGTGTCGGTGGTGAATAGCGGCAATGTCAACTCGCCTAGCGCCGTGGGGCGCGGCGCCAATGGCGTTGAAATCGATGCCGACTTCTACATCGTGCCGTCCGAGCCGCAGCGGCCGCGCCTGGTCACCCAGGGCATCATCCAGGATGCGCTGGTGCTGCGCGTGGGCACCTTCGGCGAAGACGCGCCGGCGGTGATCGAGCCGACGCCCACGGCCGACCCGAACGCCACCGCCGCCGCGCCGCCGCCGCCCACCTCCACGCCCCTGCCGCCAGATATCATCACCCTGGTGGTCTCGCCCCAGGACGCGATCGTGCTAAACTACGTCAACCGCCTGGCCGAGCGCTACCCGTTGGGCGTGCAGGTAACTTTTGCCCTGCGGTCGGCCGGTGATACCTCCCGCGTCGACACCGAGGCGGTGACCCTGTCGTACATGTTCGAAAAGTTCAACATCGCGCTGCCGGCCAAGCTCAACTACGGCCTGTCGGCCGCTCAGCCGCCGGTACCCGCCACGCCCTAACCGGCGCCGGCGCCTTTGAAAACCGCCAATGGCGAATAACGCTGGCCTGAAAACCCGTGTCCTGATTGTGGATGATATGGCGGAGACCCGCGAGAACATCCGCAAGCTGCTGCAGTTCGAAGCCGACATCGAAGTCGTGGGCATGGCCCGCACCGGCCGCGAGGGGATTCAGCTCGCCAAGGAGACGCGCCCGCATGTCGTCCTGATGGACATCAACATGCCGGACATGGACGGCATCCAGGCCACGGAGATCATCACCAAGGACGTGCCCAGCGCGCAGATCATCATCGTGTCGGTGCAGAGCGACACGGATTACCTGCGCCGGGCCATGCTGGCGGGGGCGCGGGACTTTCTGTCCAAGCCCCCGCCGGCTGACGAGTTGGTCAACACCATCCGGAGTCTCGGCCAGCTCAGCCAACAGCGCGAGTACCTGCTGTCCGCGCAGCCAACCGGCGGCGGCACGACCGGCGGTGGGTCCAAGGGCCTGGCCGGCAAGGTCATCTCGGTCTATAGCCCCAAAGGCGGCGCCGGCTGCACCACCCTGGTCACCAACCTGGCGCTGGCGCTCCATACCGAAGACACCAAGGTGGTGATCGTGGACGCCAACCTGCAGTTTGGCGATGTGGGCGTCTTCCTGAACCTCCAGGGCAAGTACAGCCTGGTGCACCTGGCCGAGCGCGCCGAAGAAAGCGACGACGACTTCTTGCAGAGTGTGCTGGTGGCGCACCCGTCGGGCGTCAAGGTGCTGCTGGGCCCGCCCACGCCCGAAGACGCCGAGCTGGTCAATGCGGCCCAACTCAAGAAGGTCATCGAAACCCTGCGGCCGTTCTTCCACTATATCCTGGTGGACACCTCGGCCGTCCTGCGCGATGTCGAGCTCTCGATCTTCGACGCCTCGGACCGTGTGCTGCTGGTGGCCACCCCCGACATTCCCTCGCTGGCCAACATCAAGAAGTTCTTCGATCTGATCGACAAGCTCGAATACCCGCCCGAGAAACTGCTGCTGCTGCTCAACCGGGTGGACCGGCGCGGCGGCATCTCGGCCGCCAACGTCGAGGAGACGCTCAAGCACGCCGTGCGCGGCCAGATTCAGCTCGACGATAAGACCGTATTGGCTTCCATCAACGCCGGCGTGCCCTTCATTACCGGCCCGCGCAACCTGCCGCCGGTGCAGGGCGTGCTCGACCTGGCGCAGAAGCTGCGCGAGGAGTTTGCGCCCAAGGAACCGGCGCCCGCCGACGACCGCGCCAAGAAGCCGCCCGCGCGCACTTCGATCTTCCAGCGGCGCTAGCGCAAACGGCCAACCCTCGGATAGCTTCTGGTAAACAGGACAAAGGTGGTCTATGTCGCTCCTCAAACGGATCGAACAAGGTCAGGCGAACAACACGAACAACACGGCCGCGGCGCCGACCGGTCCCGCCCAGCCGGCGGACCAGGCTTCTAAGCTGGCCGAGCTGCGCATGCGCCGGGCCGCGCCCCCGGTGTCCGGCGCCGCCACCGGCAACGCCGGCGTGGTGGACTTGAAGAGCCGGGTGCAGAACAAGCTCCTGAGCCAACTGGACCCGTCGATGGACATCGCGCGCACAGCCGATGTCCGCCGCACCATCGAAGACCTGTATGAAACGATCCTGGCCGAGGAAGGCATCGTCCTTTCGCGCGCCGAGCGCAAGCGCTTGTTTGACCAGATCGTGTCCGAGATCTTGGGTCTCGGCCCGCTGGAGACCCTGCTCCAAGACGAGACCGTGACCGAAGTGATGGTCAACGGTCCCAAGAACATCTACATCGAGCGCAAGGGCAAGCTCGAGCGCGTGCCGGTGGCCTTTGAGAGCAACGAGCACGTCATGCGCATCATCGACCGCATCATGGCCCCGCTTGGCCGCCGTATCGACGAATCACACCCGTACGAAGACGCGCGCCTGCCCGACGGCTCCCGCGTGAACGCCATCGTGCCGCCCATTTCGCTGGTGGGGCCGTGCCTGACCATCCGCAAGTTCTTCAAGACGCCCATCACGGTCGAAAAGATGATCGAGTTTGGCGCCATCACGCCCGAGGCCATCGAGTTCCTCAAGGCGGCCGTCATGGCCCGCCTGAACGTGGTTATCTCCGGCGGTACGGGTTCCGGTAAGACGACCTTTCTCAACGTGCTGTCGGGCTTTATCCCCTCCGATGAACGCATTATCACGATTGAGAACGCGGCCGAGCTTCAGCTTCGCCAGGAGCACGTGGTGACGCTGGAGTCGCGCCCGTCCAACATCGAAGGCCGCGGCGAGATCACCATCCAGAACCTGGTGGTCAACTCCCTGCGTATGCGCCCCGACCGCATTGTCGTCGGCGAGATCCGCGACGAAGCCGCGCTGGACATGCTCCAGGCCATGAACACGGGCCACGACGGCTCGATGACCACGCTCCACTCCAACAGTGCGCGCGACGCGCTGGCCCGTCTCGAAACCATGACCCTGATGGCGGGCATGGACCTGCCCGTGCGCGCCATCCGCGAGCAGATCTCATCGGCGATCAACCTCATCATCCAGCTCGAGCGCATGCGCGACGGCTCGCGCAAGGTGGTGCAGGTCGCCGAAGTGCAGGGCATGGAAGGCGACATCATCACCATGACCGACCTGTTCGTCTTCGAGCAGACCGGCTTTGAGAAGAATCGGATTATGGGGCGGCTGCGGCCGACCGGCCTGCGGCCGAAGTGCATCGACCGCATCGAGGATGCCGGCATTCATCTGCCGCCGGCGGTGTTCGGTATTGGTGAGCGCGTCCGCTACTAAGGCGGTCCCTGGGCCCTGCTGGCGGCCCCAGGCTGGAGGTGTTCGATGACTTTGATAACCATCGCGGTTTTGGCCGGTGTCGTTTTGCTGGACGTCGTCCTCATTGGCTTCTTTGTGTTGCTGGCGCGGCGGCAGGCGCTGGTCAACCAGCGTCTGGGCCAAATCACGCAGTCGGGCCAGGCCACCGTCGTCTCGGCGCCCAAGTTGCCGGGCAGGCGCGCCAGCCCGTTTGGCAAAGTGCTCGACCAGGCCCTGGCCAACCGCGGCTTTGCCGAGAACCTCAAGCGCGACCTGGCGCGCGCTGACCTCAAGCTCACCGTCGGCGAGTACCTGGCCGTGCACATCCTGATCTCGTTCGGTTTCTTTGCCATCGGCTGGTTTGTGTTTCAGAACCTGTTCCTCGGCATTCTGACGGCCGTGGCGGCGCTGTTTGTCCCGCGCATGTTCGTCGGCACGCGGCAGCGCAAGCGTCTGCGCACCTTTGACACCCAACTGGGCGACATGCTCAACCTGGTGGTCAACGGCCTACGCGCTGGCTACAGTTCCATGCAGGCGCTCGAGTCGGTCGGCCGCGAGTTGCCCGAGCCTATCTCGGTCGAGTTCCACCGCGTGGTGCAGGAGATCCAGCTCGGCTTGCCACAGGAGGCCGCCCTGGCCAACCTGCTGCGCCGCATGCCCAGCCCCGACCTGGACTTCGTGGTGACCGCTATGAACGTTCAGCGCGAGGTCGGCGGTAACCTGGCCGAAATCCTGGAAAATATCAGCCACACCATCCGCGAGCGCGTCCGCATCAAGGGCGAGATCGCGACCCTGACGGCGCAGGGCCAGATCACCGCCTGGGTGATTGCGCTCCTGCCCATCGGTCTGGCCCTGTTCCTCTTCATCGCCAACCGCAGCTATATGATGAATATCTTCGGGCCGCCCATCGTCTTCGGCTTGCCCGTCTGCGGCATCACCATGATCGTGACCGCCCTGGTCATGATCAGCGTGGGCTTCGCGATCGTCCAAAAGATCGTGGACATCGAGATCTAGGCGGAGGCCGCTATGTCACTCCAAATACTAATCATCGCCGGCGTCGCCATCATCGTCATCGCTATCGTGCTGGTGATCGTCGGGCTGCGCTCGCCCAACGAAGCCGACCCGCTTAAGTCGCGTCTGGCCGAGTTCTCCACGCGCGAACGCCCGCTGACGCTCGAAGAAATCGAAATGTCGGCGCCGTTTACCGAGCGCGTGCTGCTGCCCAACCTGCGGCGGCTGGGCGACTTCGCCTCGCGCTTTACGCCCCAGCAGTCGCTGGAGACCGTCCAGCATCAGTTGGACCTGGCCGGCAACCCGCGCGGTGTGGACCCGACCACGTTTTGGGCAGGGCGTATCATCGCCACCACCGCCCTGGCCGGCTTCATGCTGTTCATCACGTTCATTGCGCCGCCCGACTCGCCCCTGTCCTTCCGCGCCGGCCCGGCCAAGGCGCTGGGCATGGCCACCGTCGCCGCCCTGATTGGTTTCTTCCTGCCGGTCATGCTGCTGAGGAGCCGCATCACGCGCCGGCAGAACCTGATCATCAAGGCCATGCCCGATGCGCTCGACCTGCTGACGGTGTGCGTGGAAGCCGGCCTGGGCTTCGATCAGGCCATGGCCAAGGTGGCCGAGAAGTGGGAGAACGAGCTGTCCTTGGCCTTCGAGCGCGTCATCAACGAGGTGCGGCTCGGCAAGCTGCGCCGCGAGGCCCTGCGCGACATGGCCGACCGCATGGACATCCCGGATATGACCAGCTTTGTGGCGGCCATCATCCAGGCCGATCAGCTCGGCGTGAGCATGGGCAAGGTGCTGCGCATCCAGTCGGACCAGATGCGCCTCAAGCGCCGCCAGCGGGCCGAGAAGAAAGCGCACGAAGCCCCGGTAAAGATGCTCATCCCGATGGCGTTCCTGATCTTCCCGTCTATCTACATCGTGCTGCTGGGCCCCGCGGCCCTGATCCTGGTCAACTCGCCCGCCCTCCGCTCCGTTTTTGGAGGTGGGTAGGCGGCCCCTTTGCCCCTTATCGCCCGGGTCCGCCGTGGACCCGGGCGCCTGAACCCAGGAGCGTGATGGCGGCGGCTTCCCCGGCCCAGCCTGGCTCCCTCCGGCCGCACTGGCCGTTCTTGGTCCGGCAGTTTGCTTGGGCCACCGTCGACCTCGTCTTCACCCCCCACTGCGGCGGCTGTAACACACCCGGCTCGCGCCTGTGCGCCCAGTGTCGGGCGTCGTTTCAGACGCTTGGGCCGGCCGTGTGCGGTGACTGCGGCTACCCCCTGGGGCCGTCCGGCGCCTGTGCCTCGGGTCTGCATCCCCTGGCGCCCCTGGTGGGCTTGCGCTCGGCCGCGCGCTTCGCCGGCCCGCTGCGGCAAGCCCTGCACCGCCTCAAGTACAAACGCGATATCATTTTAGCGGACAGCCTGGCGCGTGAGTTGGCGCGCGCTTGGCGGGCTTACGGGCTGCCGGCCTGGACGGTGCTGCCCGTGCCGCTCTCGGCGCAAGGCTTGCAGGCCCGCGGCTACAACCAGGCGGCGCTGCTGGCGCGCGGCCTGGCCGACCTGGCGCGGCTGCCTTACCAGGCCGAAGGCCTGACGCGCGTACGCCACACGCACTCGCAGGTTGGCTTGCCCGCCGCGGCTCGTCGCGCCAATGTGCGCGGCGCGTTTGCGGCGAGCCGCGAGCAGGTGGCGGGACGCTCTTTCATCCTGGTGGACGACATCTGCACGACAGGTGCCACACTGGCCGCCTGTGCCGAGGCCCTGCACCTGGCGGGTGCCGCGGCGATTTGGGGATTGACGCTGGGCCGAGCCTTGGCGCCTGCCGATCATGGGGCCGGCGACGACAGCCAGGCTCGGCCGGCGAGGGCCGGGTAGGCGCGGGTCGCAGCCCGCGGCTATATGCGCAGGACCTCATGTTCTGGAGGCAACTATGACGCTCTTAGTGACCATCCATGCCCGTGATTTGAATGTATCGCCTCGTCTGCGGGAGTATGTCGAGAAGAAGGTCGGCAAGCTGGAGCACTACCTGCCGACCATCAGTGAGGCCCGCGTGGACCTCACGGAGGCCAAGTCGGCCCGCTCGGCGGCCGACCGGCAGGTGGCCCAACTGACCGTGCACGCCCGCGGGCAGGTGCTGCGCGCCGAGGAACGCAAGGACGATATCTTTGCCGCCGTTGACGCGGTGTTGGACAAGATGCAGCGGCAGATCGAGCGCTACAAGGGCAAGCACGCGCGCGGGCGCGGCAACGGCGCCGGCGCCGACACGGTGGCCGAGCCGCTGGAAGAAGCGTTGGCGGAAGCGGACGTTGACGAGACGGTGGCCGTGGTGCGGCGCAAGCGCTTTGCGCTGACACCCATGAATGAGGCCGAAGCCCTGGAGCAGATGGAACTGCTCGGCCACGATAATTTCTTTGTGTTTTACAATGCGGACAGCCACCGCGTCAACGTGCTCTACCGGCGCCACGGCGGAGGCTTTGGGCTGATCGATCCCGAAGTCGACTGACTCGCGCACTCACGCCACCCACACGGGGAACCGCCGCGCGGCGGTTCCCCGTGTGCGTACCCATGGCCAAATCCGTCACCGCTATCCTCATGTTGGGCCGCGAAGGCCCCGGCCCGTCCGAACGCTGGGTGGCCGGCGCGCGGGTGGCTGCGGCGCGCGACGCCGTGGCGCTGCTGGGCCAGGTGCCTGCCGTCGAGCGCATC
>CAYUYN010000093.1:0-12100 GCA_964449185.1 uncultured Anaerolineales bacterium
CGCGCTGCGCCGCCTGGTGGACAGCGCCGAGCCAACGGCGGCCCTGGAAGAGATGCTGGCGTTTATCCGGGGTGTTGGGCACGGGCGGGTGGTGCTGATCTGCGATGAATTCGACGGCCCGCTGCGTGCCTGGCCCGCCGCCGAGCTGCGCCGCCTGCGCCGGCTGCGCGACGAGCACAAGTACCACCTGGCCTTTGTGGTGGGCTTGCGCGCCGAGCCCGCCGCCCTGGCCGCCGCGCGCGCAGGCGAAAGCGGCCCGGCCAAATTCGCCGAGCTGTTTGAGGCCCATACCTTCCCGCTGCGCCCCTACAGCCAGGACGATGCCCGCCTGGCCCTGGCGCGTAAGACGGTCGGCTGGGAACAGGGACTGACGGCTGAGCAGCAAGACCGGCTGTACCGGGCCAGCGGCGGACATCCCAAGCTGCTGCTGGCCGGCCTGATCTACCTGGAAAGCCGGCTGCACCTGCCCTGGTCCAGTGTGGAGAGCGGGCTGGCCGCCGAGCCGGGTGTCTTGACCGCCTGCGCCGCCTTGTGGCTGGCCCTGGACCCCGCCGAGCAGGCGGCCCTCTGGCTGCTGGCGTGTGAGCGCCGTGACGAAATCGCCGAGCCCGAGCTGGCCCGGCTGGCCGTGCGCGGCCTGGCGGTGGGTGACCCGCCCTTTGTGTTTGCCAGCTTGTTGGAGGGCTACGTGGCCCGGCTGCCCCAGCCAGACGCCGAGGCCGTGGCCGTCCCGCCGCGGCTGTCGCGTTTGCGTGACCCCAGCGTCAAGATATACTGGTAGTCGCTTCCTCACTGGACAGCCGCATGCCCTTACAATCGCCCTTTGTCCCGCACGGCAGCACTGAGGTCCAGCAGAACACCGAGCTGGTGCTCTACCTGCTGCGCTACCTGGAGCACAAACGCGACCCGCACGAGCGCATCTGGCGCGGCGAGCGGGGCGTGCGCACCCTCCAATTTGCCTGCAACGCGCTGGAGGCCCTGCACGAGCTCAACCTGAAGGGCCTGACCAACCACCTGGCCGAACCGGCCGTCAACTGGCTGCTGGCCCTGCCCCTGGACCTGCCCGCCGACGATCTGCGCGCCTTCCGGCTGTTCCCGGGCCGCTTCAAGACCCTGGCCCGGTTGGGCCGTTTCGACGCCGCCCGCCTGATGGGCGACTACGACGTGCTGAGCCAGCTCTTTGACCCGGCCACCGGCTGGATCCACGACGCACCGGTGGACCTGCACCCCACCCTGGTGACCATGGTGTGGGTCGACACCCTGCTGTACCTGGAAACGGCCGGCCCGCTGTCCCCGGCGCTGCTCGCCCAGCGCGAGCAGGCGCTGCTGGCCATCAGCGCCGGTTTTGACGTGTGGCTCAACGCGCGCCTGGCCGCTACCCCCCAGGCCCCGGCGGCTTCGGCGGCCGGGCTTCGGCCAGGCGACTTCGCCAACCCCGGTGACGCCAGCTATGCCTTCGACATCCTGTACCGGGTCGGGCAGTTGCTGCCCAGCTCACCGGGCGTGGAGACGGCCGGGCCGGTCTTCACCGCCATTGTACGCGACCGGCACGCGGCCGATCTGCGCCGCTCGGACCTGCTCTACACCGCCCTGCATCTGCAGACGCGCTTTCCTCAATTGGCGGAGACGCGGACCGTCATCGAAAACCTGCTGCGCGACCTGCGCCAGAGCTACGAGAATGAAGAATGCCAGGGCGAGCCTGTTACTTTTCACGCGTTGGTCTTGCGGCTGTTGGCCGCCCATCACGGCGACACCCTGCGCACGTCTATCCTGGAGCGGCTGTGGAAAGAGAGCGTGGCCACGGCCGAAGCCCACGAGCGTGAGGAGCAGGAAGAGCTCGAGACCGAGTTCGTCAACCTGGTGCGGCAGAGCATCCGGGTGCAGCTCACGCCGCCGCAGCGCATCACCGGCACGCGGGCGCGCGGCGAGGTCTACCGTCTGCGCTTTGGCCTGACCACCGAGTCCACCGACGAGCACGGCTCGCCGCTCTCGACCCCGCGCGACACCCTGCGCCTGATTGTTAAGCGGGGCTCGCCCGAGGTCCTGGCCGGCGCCATCGCCCGCTACCGCAACCTGCCCGAGCCTTTGCAGCGGTTGTTTGCCCGCCACGCCGACATCCCCCAGGACCAGGCGCCGGGTTACCTGATCATGCAGGACCTGGCCGATATGCAGCCGCTCTCGGAGGTCTTGGCGCAGCTGGACCGCCCGGTGATCCTGGCCGACGAGCGCGGGCGGGCCGTGGCGGATGTGGCCGCCTCCACCAGCCGGGTCATGCAGGCCCTGCACGGCTACGAGCGCCGCGCCAGCCTGATCGGTTACCAGCTCGAGGTGGTCTACCTGGCGCCGATGACCCAGGCGCTGGAGCGCCTGGCCCAGCCCAGCGCCTTCCCGGAGCTGCGCCATTGGCTGATTGATTCATTGGTGATCAACGGGCGCAAGTACCGCCGCCTGGACTGGTACCTGCTGCAGCTGCGCCGGCATGACGCCGTGCTCAACCCGGCCTCGCTGGGCT
Source organism: uncultured Anaerolineales bacterium (assembly GCA_964449185.1). Lineage (GTDB taxonomy): Bacteria > Chloroflexota > Anaerolineae > Anaerolineales > UBA6663 > CAYUYN01. The sequence continues at coordinate 2,513 of CAYUYN010000093.1, forward strand.
ACGTGCACGGCGACTGCCACAGCCGTAACCTGATGCTCAGCCGTGACTTTGCGCTGGCCAAGTTTGTGGACATCGAAACCCTCAGCAGCGCCGACGACTACATCGTGGACTATGGCCTGCTGATCGAGGACATCGCCGTTTATCAATCGCTCCCCTACGGCAGCGAGCGCGGGCGCGTGGGCTGGGAAGACATTGAGACCGGCGGCGCCGAGGCGGGCGAGAACCGCATCACGTATCCGGCTTTCCCGCGCTCGGAGGCCGTGGTGGCCTACCAGACCGAGCTGCTGCGCCACCTGCGCGCCTACGCCGAGGGGCTGGGCGACACCGGCTGGCAGGCGCGGCTGTGGCTGGCCATTGCCCGCGGCCTGCTGCTGCTGGCCACCCGCCAACTGACCAGCAACACCGTGGAGCCGCAGCGCCGCATGCACAGCCCGCGCTACGTCAATGACGTGCGCCTGGTGCAGACCACTTACGCCGAGGCCATCCGCTTGCTGCGCGAGCTGGTGGAGCACCTCAACAGCCGCAAGGGCACCCCCCTGCCCGACCTGCCTTTTCCGGGCGAGCACCGGCCAATCACGAGCGAGCCGCAGGCGGCATCCCTGGCCGCGCTGTTGGAGGCCCTCACCCAGGCCCTGGGTGAGACCGTGGAGCGGCGACCGGTCACCGAGCGGCCCGACCTGACCGATTACGTCACGCGGCCGGGCCAACACCTGGTCGCCCGCATCACGCTCCAGAGCGAGCCGCCGGTGGTGTACCTGGGGGCCAGGCCCGAGCAGCTCAGCGATCCCAACGGCCTGGTGTCGCCGCTGGGCCTGGAGGATGCCAGCGTGGCGGCGCCCGAACTGGGCAGCCGCGTGGCCCTGGCCGACGGCCTCCAGCCGGAACAGATCGTGGAGCTGGTGCGCCAGGCGCAGCAGTTGGCCAGCCTGGCGGCGTAACATGTCTGACCTTCCGATCCCCGTCAGCTTCCGCGCCGAGATCGTGCAGCAAGTGGTGCGCTTGCTGCGCTCGGGCGAGTCGTGCGCCCTGATTGGCGTGGGCAGCTCGGGCAAGTCCAACGTCGCCCGGCACCTGGCCCGCGCCGACGTGCGCCAGGAATACTTCGGCCCCGAGGCCGCAGGCACGGTGGTGGTCTACCTCAACTGCAAGCCCTTTGCCCACAAGTCACCACCCGATTTCTATCTGCACGCGCTCGACCAACTCGCCCGGGCGCTCGATACCCACGCCGGCCCCCTGGCCGCGCAGCGCGCGGCGGTGAACACGCTGTGGCAGGCCGCCCAGGCCGACCCGGGCGTGCTGGCGCTGCGCAACCTGGACCAGGGCCTGGGCAAGCTGGCGGCGGCCGGCGCCGCGCACATCATCTTTGCGCTGGACGACTGCGACGACCTGCTGGCGCACGTGGCGCCCGTATTCTTCTCGGACCTGCGCGGCCTGCGCGACAATCACAAGGTCAGGCTGGTGTACCTGACCCTGACGCGGCGCGAACCGGCTTTTCTTCGCCAGGACACACCCGAGTTCGAAGAGCTGTTTGAGCTGCTCTCGGCGCCGGGGCACACCCTCGCCGTGGCGCCCTACATCGAGACCGACGCCGTGCTCATGCTGCGGCGGCTGGCCGACCGGCAGGTGCCGCCGCGCGCCCTCTCGGAGTTTGAGGCCAAGCGACTGTACAACCTGGCCGGGGGCCATGCCGGGCTGCTGCGGTCAATGTTCTTCGCCACGCAGTACAATTCTGAATTAGCGGCGGTGAGCCTCTCGGCCGAAGGTTGGCAGCGGCTGGCCGAGCACGCCGATGTGGAAGGCGAGTGCCGCAAGATTTGGGACAGCCTGGAGGTCGAAGAGCAGGAGGACCTGGGGCGCATCGTGCTGGGCCAGCCGCCCACGGCCGACGGCCTGCGCCGCCTGGAGCGTCGCGGGCTGGTGCGGCTGCACGTCAACCGGCCAGTCGAGGTCTTCGCGCCGGTGTTTGAAAAGTGCGTGGCGGGTCTGGTGGGCCTGAGCCGGGCGGACGCGCACCAAGACCAGGCCCTGGACGTGGAGTTTACCGGCAACGGGCACCAGGCGCGGGTCAACGGCGCGCTGGTGACCACCCTGATCGCGCCGGAGTTCGAGATCCTGCGCTGCCTGACGGCCGCGCGGCCAGAGCCGTGCACCCGCCTGGCGCTCATCGAGACGATGCGGCTGGCCGAGCAAGCCGAGCGCTCGCGCCGGGTGCAGGGCGACCCGCTGACCCGACTGGAAGCGTATGTGCGCCAGCTCAAAGCCAAGCTCGGACCCGCCGGTCACCTCATCCGACCCACCGGCGACGGGTATAAGCTAGGGTAGAACCGCATGCCGATCTACAAGAATGACAAACCCGAGAAGATCGACCTGCCGCCCCTGATGCGGCTGCTCTTGTGGGTGGGCCGCCCGCTGGGCGTGGCCTACGTGCCCCTGCACCACGTGCAGGTGGTGTACCGCATGGGCAAGTACGCCGGCTGCAAGGGACCGGGGCTGATCTACTACAACAAGCTGACCGAAATCCTCGGCCCGCTGGTCAACATCGCCGGGCAGCTCAAGGAATACGAGCTCGACAACGTCGTCTCGCGCGACGTGCTGCCGGTGACCATGCACCTCTCCACCACCGTGGCCTACGATCCGAAGGAGGGGCACGAGCTGGCTTCCGTGTTGACGCGCTTGCCCAAGGACACCTATGCCAGTATCGCCGGCACCTTTGTGCGCTGGGCGCTGCTGTCGATCGCCAACCAGTACAACGCCGACGAGCTGACCCAGCACGCGGTGCGCGCCCAGATCGAGGAGACGGTGCGCGACAAGGCGAATGCGGAGCTGGCCTACCTGGGCCTGAAGGTGGTGGGCAAGGTGCGCATCACGCGCGTGGAGCTGCCCGCGCGCCTGGCCGATCGGCACGAGACCATCGCCCAGCGCCGCGCCAACATCCTGGCCGGCACCGAGTTCCATCCGACCGAGTACCGGCGCGCCCTGGTTTCGGAGGTGATCGAGAACCTGGGCCGCCGCGGCGAGAGCGAAGCCTTTCTGAACTTCAACGAGATGTTGGAGTCGGTGGCCGAGGAGAAGCGGCCCGCGCTGCCGCCGCCCCCGAACCTTATTGAGGTGCCCCCCGAACAGATCGAAGGGAAGGCCCCGTCCCCACCGGCCGAGCCGCCGCCCAGCGAACCCAGGCCGAGGTCAGGACCGAGGCGGCCTAAGAGCCGGTTGTAAGCGTCACTGAACTTCACTGATTGCTCTGTGAGGCTGCGCAGCGGGCAGATCCACAGCCCATTGCCGTCCCCCTACGGCCCGCCCACAAACACCCCCGGCAGCCAAGCCCGCCACAAACGCACAAACAACACCGCCTCGGCCACGCCGCCCCCCGGCGCTGGGTTGAGCGCGCTTACCGGCACAGGCCCGGGCGCAGCCATGAGCTGGGCGCCCACCCCGGCCTGCAGCCGGGTGCTGCTGATGAAGGTCGTGGGCGACAGCGCCACGCCGTCCCACAATAGCGCCGCGTCGCTGGCGAAGTTCTTGCCCGTGACGGTGAGCGTGAAGCCGGCGCCGCTGCTCTGGGCCGCGGGTGGGTTGAGTGTAAAGACCTGGGGCACGGGCGCCTGGTCGGTGAGAGCGAGCAACGCGGTGTACGTGCTGGGCGTGGCGAGCGTGGTGATGGTGCGCATGGCCGTTGGGCCGCTGTCGCTCCAGGCCTGCCAACCCCAGCGGGCGCCGGCCGCATCCGTCTGGAGCGGCGCGGCCAGCTCGAAGGCCCAGTTTTCCCAACTGGTGGCGGCGTGCGGCGGCGCGACGGGATGGCCGCGCAGCAGCAGCTCGAAGCCGGGCGGGGTTGCCTGTAAGGCGACGGGTACACGCCGCGGCTGGACGGCTTCAGTAATGACCGCCGACAGGCCCCATGAGTCGGTGGCCGTCAGGCGCAGTTCGAGAAAGCTCAGGGCCGTCGCGCCAAAGTCCTCGGGCGCCGGCGACGTGAAAGTGATGGTGCTGCCTACCGTGGGCGCGAGGTAGGGATGGAAGTGGGCATTGGCGGGGAAAGTGCTGTCGATATGGTGCAGCCGCGCCTCCCAGGTGAGCGTGAGCAGCCCAAGGGTGTCTTCATTATCGGTGGACGTGCCCTCCCAGCCCAGCACCTCGCCGACGGCGAAGGGCTCGTCTGGTCCAACGCGCGTCATGACGGGCATCGGCGGTGTATTGCCCGAGTCGATGCGCACCAGCACGTCCTCCGAAGCCGCGCCGCGGTTGTCGCGCACGCGCAGACTGGCGGTGTACACGCCGGCGGGGTAGAGATGCGTCAAGGTCACGCTGGCGGTGGCCGTCAGTAGCGTGCCATCACCCAGGTCCCAATCGTAAACGAGGGTATCGGCCTCGTCGGGATCGGTGCTGCTCTCCGCGCTGAAGTCCACGTGCAGCGGGGCGGCCCCATACTCCGGGGCGGCGGCGAGGCCGGCCGCCGGGGGATGGTTGCCCGGCCCCGTATAAACGACCCGGCGCACTTCACCACTGCTGTAGAGATCGCCCAGATAGGTGGTGTAATACAGCGCCGGCGCCTGGCCCGCTGACCCAAAGGCCATGGCCACCACGCTGTTGGTGCCCAAGTCGGACACCAGCGTGGTGGCGGTGTAGCCGGCGTCCGTGGGCGTCAGCCGCGCAATGCGGCCGCAGAGCAAGTCGCCAAACAAATAAGCATTGTCATACTCCACCGGCCACACGCCCGCCGGCACAAAGGCCGCGCCGGTGATGGAGCCGCAGCCGGTGTTGTGATGATAGTAGTAGACCGGGTCGGCATAGCTGGAGGGTGTGCCGGGCGTGCAATTAGACTGGCCGCCCCCAAACGCGCACGGCCCTTCGCGCACATTCCAGCCATAGTCGGCGCCGCTCTGCCCCACGTCGATCTCCTCCCACGTGTTTTCCCCCACGTCGTTGATGTAGAAGTCATTGGTCCCGGGCTTGAAGGCAAAGCGAAAGGGGTTGCGCAGCCCGCGCGCGAAGACCTCCGCGCAGGGCTCGGTGCCCGGCGGCACACCAGCCGGGTCGCCGCAGCGCCGCGCGCCTGGGACGCTGGCGTAGGGGTTGCCCGGTGGGATGGAGCCATCCGTGCCCATTCGCAGGATCTTGCCATTCAGGTTGTCCAGCAAGCGCGTGTTGGCGTGGCTGCCGCCCGCGCCGCCGCCGTCACCGATGCTGACATACAGCCAGCCATCCGCGCCAAAGTGCAGGTCGCCGCCGTTGTGAATACCATAGCGCTGCGGGATGTTGTCGATGAGCACCAGCTCGGTGGTAGTGAGGATGACGTTGTTACTGGGCAGGGTAAAGCGCGCGACGCGGTTGACCGGGTTCTGAGGGTTCAGCGGATCGGCCAACGGGCAGGCGCCGTGCTTGTTGAAGGTGTAGTACAAGTAGATGTGGTGGTTGGCCACAAAGCCGGGGTCCACCACTACGCCCTGCAGGCCGCGTTCCCAGTTGTCGCACAGCACGCCGCTGAGATCGAGCGCCGGCTGCGGCCACAAGCCGCCACCTTGATAGACCCATAGCTGCCCGTTCTGGGACGTGATGAGCAGGCGGCCATCGGGCGTGAAGGCCAGTCCAGTGGGGCGATCTACGCCGGCCACGAACTGGTCCACAAAGCCGTCGGGGACCGTCTGTCGTCCGCGCGCCGCGGTGAGAGGCGGACGCCCGAGGGTGATGACGCACAGGCCGAGCAACACGGCCAGCCGGAGGGCCAGGAGGCAGCGATAGCGCAAGCGAGAATTAACCCTTTCGGCGTGGCGCGGCTGTGACCGGGGAGATTACCACAGAACCGGAGAGGTGTGAAACCGTGGTAGGGGCGGTGTTTCTCATATTGTTCTCAGGCGCTGCGTGGTGCTATAACCGTATCCTATACAACAACGCCCAGCCCAATCGAGACGAGGCCTTTCATGAACCACTTTCAGCGTTACCTGGCCGAGGAGTTTGTCGAGGACTACAGCGAAGGCCGCTTGTCGCGGCGGCAGGCGCTCAAGCTGATCGCGTCGGTCACGGGCAGCCTGGTGCTGGCCACCAGCTTCCTGGCCAGTTGCGCACCGCCGCCCGAAGAGACCGCCACCCCCGCGCCAAACACGCCGGCGCCGGCCAACACGGCGCAAGCGGCGCCCACGACCGTGCCCGCGACCGAACCCACGACCGTGGCCCCCACCCCCGGGCCAGCAACGGATACAGCGGAGCCCACCGGCGAGCCGGCCGGCACGACCCCCGCGGACTTGCCCATCCAGGCCGGCCCGGTGGAGTTTCCAGGCGAAGACGCCGCCACGGTGATGGCCCACATAGCGTGGCCTTTTGGTGATGGACCGTTCCCGGTGGTGCTGGTCTGCCACGAAAACCGCGGCCTGACCGACCACATTCGGGCTGTGACGGAGCGCGTTGCGAAGGCCGGCTATGTGGGGCTGGCGGTGGATTTGCTGTCGCGCCAGGGCGGCTCGGCGGCGGTGGGGTCAGACAATGTGCCGGGCGCCCTGGGCCAAACCTCGCCCGAGCAGTTTGTGGCCGACTTTCGCAGCGGGTGGGAGTTCCTAAAGACCCAGCCTTTTGCGGACACCGAGCGCCTGGGCATGGTGGGCTTCTGCTTTGGCGGAGGGGTCACCTGGCAGGTGGCGACGCACATGCCGGAGCTGCGCGCGGCCGTGCCGTTCTACGGGCCGCCCCCGGCCGTGGATGAGGTGCCCAACATCCAGGCGGCCGTGCTCGGCATCTACGGCGGCCTCGACACCCGCATCACCGGCACCCTGCCGGCCATGGAGGCCGCCATGCAGGCCAACGGCAAGATTTTCGAGCCGGTGGTCTACGACGGCGCCGACCACGCCTTCCACAACGACACGAGCACGCGCTACAACGCCGAGGCAGCGACGGATGCGTGGCGGCGGACGCTGGAGTGGTTTGGGAGATATTTGTAAGCGGTAATTGGCAACGGGTAATTGAAGAGTCGCCTCCGATCGCACGATCAATTACCAATCTCCAATTACCAATCTCTAATTACTCCCTCACCGTGTAGTCGCCCTGGATCACCCACTTGTACGTCGTCAGCTCCGGCAGGCCCATGGGGCCGCGGGCGTGCAGGCGCTGGGTGCTGACCGCCACTTCGGCCCCGAGGCCAAGCTGCGCGCCGTCGGTGAAGCGCGTGCTGGCGTTCACGTACACCGCGGCCGAATCAACCTCGGCCACAAAGCGCTCGGCGTGCTCGGTGGTTTCGGTCAGAATGCCGTCGGAGTGGGCGGTGCTGTGCGCGGCGATGTGGGCCATGGCCTCGTCGAGGTCGTCGACGACCTTGAGGCCCAAGACCAGCGCCATCCATTCGGTGTCGAAATCGTCTGGGCCGGCGGGTCGGACCGAGCCTGCCCCGCCCGCCTGCCCCAGCGCGGCCAACGCGCGCGGCTCGGCGCGGAACTCCACCCCGTCCGCCGCAAGCTGGGCTACCACGCGCGACAGGCACTCGGCCGCCACCGCCTGGTGCACGAGCAGGGTGTCCAGGGCGTTGCACACGGACGGGCGCTGAACCTTGGCATTGCGCACCACCGGCAACAGGGCCTCCAGGTCAGCGCTGCTGTCCACATACAGGTGGCAAATGCCCATGCCGCCGGTGATGACGGGGATGGTGCTGTTGGCGCGGCAGTAGCTATGCAGCTGGGCGCCGCCGCGCGGGATGATCAGGTCCACATAGTCATGCAGGCGTAGCAGCTCGGTGATGTACTTGCGGTCGGGGTCGTCGATGAACTGGATGGCGGTCTCGGGCAGGCCGGCGGCGCGCAGGGCGGCCTGCACGGCGCCGAGCAGGGCGCGGTTCGACGCGAGAGTCTCTTTGCCGCCGCGCAGGATGGCCACGTTGCCGGTGCGGATGGCCAACGCAGCCACGTCGACGGTGACATTCGGCCGCGCTTCGTAGATCACCCCCAGCACCCCCAGGGGCACCCGCTGGCGGTGGACGCGCAGGCCGTTCGGCAAGGTGCGCTCGTCGAAGCGCGTGCCCACCGGGTCGGGCAGCCCGGCCACGGTGCAGACGTCCTCCGCCATGGTCTGCAGGCGCGCGGGCGTGAGGGTCAGCCGGTCGATCAGCGCCGGGGTCAGGCCGGCGGCCTGAGCCGCGGCGATGTCCTGCGCGTTGGCGGCCAGGAGGGTGTTCTGCCGGCGGGCCAGCTCGTCCGCCAGGGCAGCCAGGACCTGTCGCCGCACGGCGTTGCTGGCGCGGGCCAACTGGCGCGCCGCCTGGCGCGCGGACCGGCCCATGGTCTCAAGCTCGATCATGCGATTTCTCCGTAACGGTCTCTTTGCCGCTGTCGCGCAGGACCAACTGGTTGCGGTGGATCACTTCATCGCCATAGTCATAGCCCAAAATACTCTCGATGTGCTCCGAGCGCCGGCCGCGAATGCGGGCCAAGTCGCCGGCATCATAGTTGACCAGGCCGCGGGCCAGCTCATGCCCGTCGGCGTCGAAGACCGCCACCGTGTCCCCGCGCTCGAAGGCGCCGGCCAGGGCCGTCAGGCCCACGGGCAGCAGGCTGCGGCCGGCGCGCAGGGCGGCCACCGCGCCCGCGTCGATGGTCAGGCGCGCGTGACCATCCCAGCTCGACCAGATGTAGCGCTCGCGGCTATAGAGCGCCGAGCCGAAGGCCGGAAAGCGCGTGCCCACAGCCTCGCCGCGCGCGGCGCGGAGGATGACGTTGGCCTCGGTGCCGCCGGCGATGATCGTGGTGGTGCCGCCGCGCCGGGCCAGGTCAGCCGCCTGGAGCTTGGTGACCATGCCGCCCACGCCCAACCCACCCACCGACTGGCCGGCGGCCGCCCACACGGCGGCGGGTAGCTCCGGCTCATTCACCTCGGCCAGCAGTTGCGCGGACGGGTCGCGGCGAGGGTCGCCGGTGAAGAGGCCGGGCTGGTCGGTCAGCAGCAGCAGCAGGTCGGCATCCACCAGATTTGCCACGAGCGCCGACAGGTTGTCATTGTCGCCGACGCGGATCTCTTCAGTGGCGGTGGTGTCGTTCTCGTTGACGATGGGCACCACCCCCTGGTCAAGCAGCGCGCGCAGGGTGGTGCGGGCGTTGAGGTAGCTGCGGCGGCGCGAAAAGTCGCCGCGGGTGAGCAGCACCTGGCCCACGGTGCGGCCATAGAGGCCGAAAAGCTGCTCGTACAGGCCCATCAGCCGGGGCTGGCCAACGGCGGCCAGCATCTGGCGCGGGAGAATGCCGCGCGGCAGGGCCGACATGGCCAATTTCTCACGCCCGGCGGCAATGGCGCCCGACGAGACCAACAGCATCTCACAGCCGGCCTCCTGCAGCAACGCCATCTGCCGCACCAGCTCGACCATCACGGCCGGCGCCAGGCGCGGCGTGCCGGCGGTGAGGGTGGAGGTGCCCAGCTTGACGACGATGCGGTGGTAGGCAAAGGTGGACATGGAGGGGAATTATAGCCGCAAGAGGATTAGTTGCGTCCAACGGGACTTTGTCGCATCCTTTGGGCCGCGCACGCCCCCCAGCTAATCTGCCGTACAATGAGCGCGCCGCCGAGCCTTGGTCGTCAGCCCTGCGGACCGCGTGAACAATGACCCGTTACCAAAAAACC
>CAYUYN010000094.1:0-12100 GCA_964449185.1 uncultured Anaerolineales bacterium
CGCCTGCAGCGGCTGGCCGCTGTGCAACGGCAGCCTGATGCCCGCCACCGCCGCCGGCTGGCTGCACATGAGCCACCGCTACACGGCCGCCGCCGTGGGGCTGATGATCGCGGGCGCGGTGCTCCAGGCCTGGCGCCTGCGCCGCGCCGACTCGCCCGTTTTCGTGGCCGCCATCGTCACCGGCGCGCTGTTTGCCGGGCAGGTGCTGGTGGGCGCGCAGAACGTGCTGGCCGGCTTCCCCACTTTTATCAACGGCCTGCACATTGCCACGGCTTCGGCAGTGTGGGCGGGCATGGTGGTGTTTGCGGTGCTGGCCATGCAGCACGTGCGCCTGTCGCCGCTCAAGGCGCTGGCGCCCGCGCGCGAACGGCCGCGGCCCAGCCTGCGCGCGGTGACCGCCGACTACTTGGCGCTGACCAAGCCCATCATCATGCTGCTCCTGCTGACCACCACCGTGGCGGCCATGATCGTGGCCGGGCACGGCTGGCCCCCGGCCGACCTGCTGGCCTGGACCCTGTTGGGCGGCGCGCTGGCCTCGGGCGGCGCGAGCGCGCTCAACCAGGTGATCGACCGCAACCTGGACCAGCACATGAGCCGCACCTCGCGGCGGCCCATCGCCGCCGGCCGCATCGACCTGGCCGGCGGGTTGGCCTTTGGCCTGGTGCTCAGCCTGGCCTCCTTCTATGTGCTGGCCGTGTTCGTCAACCCGCTGGCGGCCTTTATGGCGGCGCTGGGCAACGTGTATTACGTGGTGGGCTACTCGGTGCTGCTCAAGAAGTCCACCGTGCAGAACATCGTCATCGGGGGCGGGGCGGGCGCCATCCCGCCGCTGGTGGGCTGGGCGGCCGCGGCCGGCAGCCTAAACGTGCCGGCGCTGTTCCTGTTCGCGATCATTTTCTTCTGGACCCCGCCGCACTTCTGGGCGCTGGCCCTGCTCAAACGCAACGACTATGCCCGCGCCAACGTGCCCATGCTGCCCGTCATCTGGGGCGAGGCCGAAACGCGCCGGCACATCCTGCTGTACACCCTGCTGGTGGTGGCGCTGTCGCTGCTGCTCACCCCGGCGCGCGTGGCGGGCCTGCTCTACCTGGTCGCGGCGGCCGTGCTGGGCGCCGGCTTTATCCTGTGCGCGGCCCTGCTGCTGCGCAGCGACGCCAACCGCGCGGCCTGGCGGCTGTATAAATATTCGAGCCTGTATCTGGCGCTGATCTTCGCGGCCCTGGTGGTGGATCGTTTGGTGGGCGGCTGATATGAACAAGCGCGACGCGCGCCGCAACCTGCTCATCGCCGGTCTGCTGATCGTGGCCTCGGTGCTGATGACCTTTTCATCCCTGGCCTATATTCAGTTCTTTATGGGCCTGCCTAGATAGAGAGAGTAACTGGTAATTGGTAACTGGTAATTGGTGACGGCGTGTGCCATTAAGTGCCATGGCCCTTATCAAATACCAATTGCAAATTACCAATTACATTTTTCCCTTGACCGCACCTGCTCCCATCAAGCCCCGCCTGCCCGAACGCACCGGGAGCCGCCAGCCCCCGAACGGGCATGGGGAGGGGAACGGCCACGGCGCCGGCTGGCCCGGCGAGGCGCCGCTGCCGCCCGAGAGCACGCGCCGCCGGCGCAGCATCTGGCCGTTTGTGCTGGACCTGGGGCTGACCATGGCGCTCTTTGGCCTGATCATTACCGGGCGCCCCTTGATTGTGATCGGCGGGGTGATCTTTGTCATCGCCCTGGCTGGTTGGATCCGTGAAGCCCGCGCCGACTATTCGCGGTTGAAGGACTAGAGCAAGCGAGCGTTTGCGGGTGTTGGGAACCTTGCGCAGCCGGCTGAGCCTGGTGGGCCGGCCCTTGGCCGTGGCCCTGGCCGTCCTGGGCCTGGCGGCCGGCAGCGCCGGCATAGTGTGGGCACACCCCAGTCTGGTGCGCAGCGAGCCGGCCGCCAACTCGACGGTGGACAGCTCACCGCCGCGGGTGACGGTCTGGTTCGACGAAGCCATCGAGCCCGACTACGGCAACGTGTCGGTTTACAACGCCCAGGGCGCGCGCGTGGACAACATCGACACGCGCTTCACGCCGGGGCCCGAACCCGGCCTGACGGTCACCCTGCCCCCGCTGCCGCGGGGCAGCTATGTGGTGGCCTGGCGCGTCTTTTCGGTAGGCGACGGGCATTCGGTGGGCGGCGCGTTCTCGTTTGGGCTGGGTGTGCCGCCCGATGTGGCCGCGGCGGCCGCCGCCAACGCGCATGCCGAGGTGCAGCCCGACGGCACCACGCAGCTCATCCGTGTGGTGGGCCTGCTGGCGCAGTTGGTGTTCGCCGGCGTGCTGGCCTTTCGCGCGCTGGTGTGGGCGCCGGCCGTCAGCGGCGCGGTGCGGGCGGGGGTGCTCTCCCCGGGCGGCGAGCGCGCCCTGGCCGCCGAGCAGCGCCGCTTTGTGACGGTTCTGGCGGATGTGCTGGTGGCCGGGCTGGTGGTGGGCGTGCTGGGCGCGCTGTATGTGCAGGCCCGGGCGACGGGTGTCTATTTCTGGGAGTTATTTAGTACCCGCTGGGGCCTGATCTGGATTGTCCGGCTGGTCGCGGCGCTGTGGGCGGCCCTGTGGCTGGAGGCCCTGCTGGAGGCGCGCCGCCCCGCCTGGGTAGGCGGGCTGTTGGCGCTGACCCTGGTGGTAACCACCACCCTCACCAGTCACAGCAGCGCCAGGCCCGGCCTGCTCGGTCCCCTGGCCGACCTGGTGCACCAATTGTCGGCGGGCGTGTGGGTGGGGGGGCTGGTGCTGTTGAGCCTGTCATTGTGGGCCTTGCGGCGCGCGCCCGTGGAACCAGCCGCGCAAGCGCGCCTGGGCAGCGAATGGGTGGCCCGCTTTTCGGGCGTGGCCGCCGCCAGCGTGGGCCTTCTGCTGGCCTCGGGTTTGGTTCTGAGCGTGCAGCAGGTGCCGAGTTGGTCGGGCTTGCTGCTGACCGATTACGGGCAGACCCTGGTAGTCAAACTGCTGATTGTGGTCGCGGCGCTGGGCTTTGCTACGTATAATGCGCTCAGTGCGCCGCGGCGCGTGGCCAGCGGCGGGCGCGCGGCGGGCTGGGTGGGCGTGGAGGCCGCCGTGGCGGCGGGGGGGATCTTTGTGGCCGCGCTGCTCACTGAGCTTCCCCCGGCGACTGCCGGGGCGAACACCGCCGCGCCCGAGCAAGTGCTGGCGCTGACGGCGCGCTCGCCCGGTCCGACGGTGACGGGGCGGCTCCAGCCGGCACGGCTGGGCACCAATGTGTTCGAGGTGACTCTCAGCGACGCCGGCCAGCCGGTGCGCGGCGCGCAGGTGGAGCTGACCTTTGAGCCGGTGGGCGGCGGGGCTTTGGCCACGCGGCTGACCCTGGTGGAAGCGCCCGCAAGCGACGGTCGCTATGCGGCCTCGGGCAGCGGGCTGACCCGCACCGGGCCCTGGCAGATATTGGTGACGATTACGCCACCTGGCGCGAGGGTCCCGGTGTATACCACCTTCGACCTGGAGATTGGCCTGGACCGGGTGGTGCGCCTGGCGGGAACACCCCTGCCAGCGCGGGTGCGGGCCGTGGCCTGGCTGAATGACTTTGGCCGGCCAGCCCTGAGCCTGCTGGTGTTGAGCGTGGCCGCGGGCTGGGCCTGGCTCGTCAGCCGCTCGATCTCCGGCGCGCGGCGCGCCGGACTGTTGACCGTGGGGCTGCTGCTGGCGGCCCTGCTGTGGATGCTGATGCTGGCTCTCACGACCTGAGAGCACCTGGCACGACCGGCGGCGGCCTGGGGGCCGCCCGCCAGTGAACGGAGGAGAACCTTGCTACGCCGCTTCTTGCCTACCCTCATCTTGCTGGTTGCGCTCCTGGCTGTGGGCGGGCTGTCCATCGCCAACTACCTGGCGGGCCCGTCCCTCCAGCGCGGGGCCTACGTGCCCACCCTGAGCACGGACCCGGCCACGGCCCAACTCCAGGCGCTGATTTTGGTCGCCATCGTGGGCGGCGTCATCTCGCTCACCATCGGCACGGGTATCTTCCTGGCCATCACGTTTACGCGGCTGACAAAGCTGATGAGCACACACGCCGGGGCCATGGCGGCGGGCGATACCGGCGGCCGCGCCTCTGGGCCCAAGGCGCCGGCCAAGGGCGGCGACATGGGCATCCCGCTCAGCAGTGAGCGCTCGACCGCCATTTTCTGGATCGTGCTCGTCCTGATCGTGGTCTTCTTCCAGGCCGCGCGCATGATCGGCCAACCGGTTGGCTACCTGCCCGCCATCGGGGACCTGGCACGCTTTGAGGTGTTCCGGCTGCCGGGCACGCACATCAACGGCCTGCCGTCTTTCATCGCCGGTCCCGGCGACCCCGTGACCGCGCTGCATCTGCTGATCGGCTTGCTGCTCAATGTGCTGGTCGCTACGGCCGTCACCGGCTTCATCCTGGCGCGCGGCTTTACCCGCCTGGCCGAAACGGTGCGCGACGCCGACAAGTTCAAGCCGACCTTGCTGGATAAGATCATCCCCCAGGTAGAAGGGCGCCTCCAAAAGCTGCGCCAGCCGGGTCCCAAGGTCTTTCGCCCGCGCAACCCCATCGACGACATTTTCGTGGGCGCCAATGTCCTGCTGCTGCTGGTGATCGGCGCCCTGGTGGCGTTCTACGTGATCCCCTCCTACAGCGGCGTGGCCGCCGTGGATAACGCCCTCGAGGCCACCCGCGTGGCGGCCCTGGTCACCGCCACGCCCCAGGGCGGCGACCCCGACCCCGATCAAGGCCAGAGCGAGGTGGAGGTCTTGTTGGCCGCGTACGCGGCGCTGCCCCCCGGCACGGCCGGCGGCGGCGAAGCCGTCTTCACTTCGACCGGCTGTGTGGCCTGCCATTCGCTGGAGCCGGGCGTTACGCTGGTGGGTCCCTCGCTGGCCGGCATCGGCACGCGCGCCGGCATCCAGCGCCCCGACTACCCGCCGGACGCCTATCTGTACCAGTCCATCACCAACCCCAACGCCTTCATCGTGCCTGGCTTCCAGGCCAACCTCATGCCGCAAACGTTCAAGGATACTCTGACGGGCCAGCAGTTGGCCGATGTGATCGCCTTCCTGAAGACGCATTAGGCCCCACACCATTCCGTATGGCTAAAGGTTCTCGGGCGGTGCGCCTGGCGGGATATTACCCGGCCAGGCGCACCGCCCCTTTGTTATGCGCAGCGGCAGCGCTAGGCCATATTTTCTTGGAATGTGCTAAATTAAGACGATGCTCAAACGCACCGAACTGCTGACCCAGCTCATCCGCGTCCGCGCCGATCTCCAGGCCCTGCTCGACGACCTCGGCGAGACGCATCTCGTAACGCCCGGCGCGCATGGCGACTGGTCGGTGCGCGATGTGCTGTCGCACCTGACGGCCTGGGAGGTGGACGTGCTCACCAACCTGGGCCGGGTGAAGCGCGGCGCCAAGCCCGGGACGACCCAGTGGACCAAGGCCACCATTCAGAAGCAGAACGAGGCCTGGCACGCCGAGATGAGGGACCGGTCCCTGCACCGTGTCTTGGCCGACTTTGACGGCGCGCGCAAGCAGACCCTGCGCGTGCTGGAAGGCATGAGCGACCAGGAAGCCGCCCAGCCGGCCCCCTGGCTCCAGGGCCGTTCGCTGGCGGACTATGTGGCCACGATGACGGTGGACCACGAGCGCGAGCACCTGGAACACCTGCGCCACTGGCGCGCGAGCGCCGGCGGCGAACACATGGCTGATATGGAACCCAACGGCGCGGGCCCGCGGGCAGAATAGGTTGCTGACGATGACGTTAGACGCGGGTGAGACGGTAGAGCTAGCAGGCATGGCGGTGCCGCGCCATTATGGAGACGCGGCGGCGGAGTACACGGCCGCGCAGCAAGGGGTGGTGGTGATCCCGCGCAGCCACGAAGGCCGCATGCGCGCCATCGGCCGCGATCGGCTGGACCTGCTGCACCGTATGTCCACCAACAGCCTGAACGACCTGCCCGTTGGGCAGGCGCGCGCCACGGTGCTCACCACGGCCATCGCCCGCATGGTGGATGTGCTGTGGGTGCTCAATCGCGGCGAGACGGTGCTGGCGTTGACCAGCGTGGGCCGGGCCGCGGCCGTGCGCCGCTGGCTGGCCGGCTACATTTTCTACAATGACCAGGTTAAGTTTGAAGACGCTGGCGCGGCCCTGGGCCAGTTGGGTCTGTACGGCCCGCGCGCGGCCGAGGCGGCCGAGGCCCTCATGTCCGGGGCAGGGGCCTTAGCGGCCAATCACTTTATCGAACAGGACGGCGTCATCGCATGGCGTGGCCGCCCGCTGGCCGGTGAGGGTTTCACCCTGATCGCGCCCGCTGAGCAGGTGCCGGCGCTGTGGGAACGCGCCCTGGCTGCCGGTGCTGCCCCCGCCGGCGAAGACGCCTTTCAGATGCTGCGCCTCCAAGCCGGTTTACCCTATGTGGGCCACGAGCTAACCGAGGACTATATTCCCCTCGAAGCCAACTTGTGGGACGCGGTGAGCTTTAGCAAGGGCTGCTACATTGGCCAGGAGATCATCGCCCGCATGGAGAGCCGCGGCAAGCTGGCCCGCCGCCTGCTCGGCCTCAAGCTGGCCGCGCCGGTCGCCGAGGGCGCCGAAGTGCGTGTCGGCAGCGCCGAAGGCACCCTGGCGGGCAAGGTCACCACCGCCGGCCTCCTGCCCGACCACGGTCCCGTGGCGCTGTCATTCCTGAAGACCAGCCAGGCCGAGGTGGGGACGAAGGTTGCGGTGGGCGGGGTTGAGGGGACGGTCGTCGCGGTGCCTTTCTAAAGCGACGACCGCTACGCGCGATCCGCTACGCGCGACGGACGACAGATCGCTTGACCAAGTGAATGCTGAAACGATACCTGGTTCTTGGAGTGCGACGCTTGCGTCTGATTTCGCGCCGGCGCGCATGTCCCGTAGGGGCCGGAATCCCGCCGGGCCTAACGCACCTTTGCGGCTAACCACTTCTTCCACTAACCACTTCTTTCCTCTCCCCCGCCGCCAGCACAAACCCCGTCGCCACCAACGCCGTCACCGCCCCCACGCCAAATAGCCCGGCCGGTCCCAGCCTGTCATACAGATAACCCCCGCCCAAGGCCCCGGCCGCCGCGCCCAGGCCAAAGGCCGATGCCGTCAGCAGTCCCTGCGCCGTGGCCGAGAGGCCGGGCGGGGTATGGCGTTCCACGTAGGCAATGCTGCCCACCAGGAACGGCGCAAAGGTCACGCCGTGCATGGCGTTGGTCAGCAGCGCGGGCACGGGCGCCGGCACCAGCGCCAGGATGGCCCAGCGCGCGGCAAACATGACGTAGCTCAGCAGCACGCTGCCGCGCACCCCGATCCAGCTAAACAGCACCGCCGAAAAGAACACGACCGGCGTTTCGGTGATGGCGGCCAGGGCGCTGCCCAGGCCCACCCAGGCCGGGTTGCCGCCCAGCGACAGCAGATAGAGCGGATAAAACGAATAAGCGGCTTGCAGGGTGGCGCCGATGAGGAAGCTGCCGATCAGAAACAGCGATAGCGCCCGGTTACGCAGCAGTTGGCGCAAGCTGGCGCGGAAACTCACCTGCCACGACTGGCGCCGCGCCGGCAGGCCAAAGGCCAGCAGCCCCGACAGGCCCAGCATCAGCGCATAGGCGTAGAACAGCCAGTGGAGCCCGGCCCGGTTGAGCACCAGGCCCATGAGCCAGGTGGCCGCGCTGAAGCCCAGCGAGCCCCACACGCGCACCTTGCCGTAGCTCAGCGCCGTGCCCGGCAGCAGGTCGAGCACGGCGCTGTCAATAAGCGGCACGATGGGGGCGACAAATAGGGCCGCCCAGGCCACCAGCACCAATAAGGCGGCGAAGCTCTCGGTGCGCGTCATCAGCAGCACCGGCACGATTGGGCCGATGGCGGCGATGGGGAGCAGAAAGCGGTGGATGCGGAAGCGGTCACCCACCGCTCCCCACAACGGCCCGGCCGCCAGCAAAATCAGCGGCGGCAGGGCCGCCAGCGCGCCAATGGCCGCGCCGTTCAGCCCAATCGATAGGAAGTACAGGTTGATAAACGGCACATAACAGCCCACGGCGGCGAAATAGAAAAAGTAAAAGGCGCGGGCCAGGACGAGCGGTTGACGAGGAAGCATATGCCAAGAGGAAAAGAGTGTAATTGGTAGCAAGTAATTGGTAATTGTCCCTTACCAATTACTAGCTACCAATTACCAATTACTCCTCTATTAGCTTTTCCCCACGGTATGCAGAAGGATAAAGTTCGCGGGCACCAGCTTGGAGGGCGGCAGACCGGCAATGACGATGACCTGCTGGCCGGCGCGCACGGGGGAGTCGTACAGCATGCCGGCTTCGACGTGCGCCAGCATGGCCTCGACCGTGTCGGCCTGGGGGATGAGGTAAGGGGTGACCCCCCACAAGAGCGGCAGGCGCTGGTAGGTCTTGGCATCGGGGGTGAAGGCCAGGATCGGCACGTGCGGCCGCGCCTTGGAGATGATGCGAGCGTTGCGCCCGGTGAGGGTGAAGATGGCGATGGCGGTTACGTCGCGGTCGTGGGCCAGCTCGCGCGCGGCGCGGGCCAGGGCCACCGAGTCGTCCGAGGTGGATTCGGTCGCGCCGTGCCAGCGGCCCCACTCTTCGCTGTGGGCTTCGGCTTCCTTGATGATGGCCGCCATCATGCGCACGGCTTCGATGGGGTACTCGCCGCTGGCCGTCTCGCCCGAGAGCATCACCGCGTCCGAGCCGTCGTAGATGGCGTTGGCCACGTCGGAGGCCTCGGCGCGGGTGGGGATGGGGTTGGTCATCATCGACTCGAGCATCTGCGTGGCGGTGATGACGAACTTGCGCTCGCGGTTGGCGGCCTGGATGATGCGCTTCTGCGCCGTGGGCACTTCCTGCGGCGAGAGCTCCACGCCCAGGTCACCGCGCGCCACCATCACGCCGTCCGACACCTGCAGGATGGCGTCGAGGTTGTCCAGCGCGGCCGGCTTCTCCAGCTTGGCGATGATGGGCAGCTTGGCGGCGGCCGGGTCGATCTCGACCAGCGCGCGCTTGACGTTGGCCACGTCCTCGGGCCGGCGCACAAAGCTCATGGCCACATAGTCCACGCCCTGCGCCACGCCAAAGGCCAGGTCTTCGCGGTCCTTGTCGGTCAGGCTGGGGATGTTGACAATGACCCCGGGCAGGTTGATGCCCTTGTGTTCCTTGAGCATGCCGCCGTGGATCACGCGCGTGTGCACATTGCGGCCGTCCACGCGTTCCACGCTCAGCTCCATGCGGCCGTCGTCCAGCAGCAGCCGGTCGCCCTTGTGTACGTCGCTGGGCAGACCCTCGTAGGTGGTGGACACCTCATCGGAGGAGCCTTCTACGTCGCGGGTGGTGATGGTGAAAGGGGCCTGGTCGCGCAGCAGCACGGCCTCGCCACCCGCCAGCAGGCCGGTGCGGATCTTGGGACCTTGCAAGTCCTGCAGGATGGCCACGGGCTTGGACAGCCGGCGCGAGACGCGCCGCAGCGCGGCGATCACGTTGGCGTGGTCGGCGTGGGTGCCATGCGAGAAGTTCAGCCGCGCGACGTTCATGCCCGCCGCGATCAAGGCCGCGATCTTATCATCGGTGTTCGTGGCCGGGCCGATGGTACAGACTATTTTGGTGCGTCGAATTGCTTGATCCAAGGTTCACCCCACCGGAAGATTAGTTGGAATGGTGTTGGCTGCCGGGAATTATAACACGCGGCCTTTCCCGAAGAGGCGGTCGGTTAAGCCCAACGCTCGGAGCCGCCTATTGGTGCCTTTGCCCAAAAAGAAAGAGGGGTTCGGAAAACTGACGACGTCAGTTTTCCGAACCCCCTCTCTTTTCTATGTTACCCGGGGGCTGCGGCAACCCCGCCGGCGGTCCAAACTGCGTGGAGATCAACGGCAGCCACGGCTTGGGCACCGGCAGCACGCCCAGGCCCTGCTCGCGCACCACGAGCAGGATCGAGCCGGCCAGCAGGGCCGCGCCCACCCACTGCGTGGGCGAGAGCTTCTCGCCCAGCAGCAGCAGCGCCGACAGCACCGTCACCAACAGTTCACTCAGCCCGATCAGCGCGGTCTGCACGCTGCCCAGGTGCTTGAGGCCCATAAACAGCGACAGCCGCGAGATCGCGGTCACCAGGGTGAGCAGCAGCACGGCCTGCCAGGCCGCGGGGGTAGGGGGCATAGGCGGGCGCGCCGGCCAGCAGGTAACCCACGCTGACCGTGACGGCCATGGCGGTAATGGTGTATAGGGCCACCGTCGGCGCCGGGACGTCATACAGCACGCGCTGGTTGACCGCCAGGCGCGCGGCGTAAAAGGCGCCGCCGCCCAGCATCAGCAGCGCGCCGAGCCAATCCGTCTGCGCGTGGCCGGTGAGCGTCAGCAGGAAGATGGCCAGCAGCGACAGCACGATGCGAAAGATAGTGAAGCGCGAGATGGCGTTGCCGTCCAGCCGCGCGAAGAGAAACAAAAAGATGGGGTACATCGTGTAGAGCAGTTGGGCCAGCGAGGCCTCCAGCCGCCCCAGGCCGGTGTAGTACATCAGCGAGCCCAGGCCGTTGATAAGCCCGGCCGTCAGGCAGCCGTACAGGCCGACGGGGTAGATGTAAAGGTATTGGCGCCGGAACAGCGCGAAGAGCGACCACAGCACCAGCATGGCGAACAGCGTGCGCAGCGCCACCACGCTCAACGGCGGCGTGCCGGCGAGCATGGCCTGCTTGCCAAACGTCGGCGCCAGGCCCAGGACGACGGCCGACAGCAGGGCGGCCGATACGCCCTGAGTTTGGGCCTTGCTCCAGTTGCCAGGTTTCAAGCGCTCGAGCATTGTTGACCGATCTGCTTACCCGCTTTCAGGCCTGCGGCACAACCCCTCATCGTCTGCCTGTGTCACTCCCCGTCCCTCATTGTCATTCCGACGCGCGAGGCGCCTTGTGTCTGCCACCCAGGTAGTGCGCGGACCGAAGGTCTTCCAACGCCAAAACTTGGTGATGCGTCGAGTGATTTCTCCGCGCCACTTGACGAGCTTTAGAGCGGGTTCCCATTGAGTGTACGGCGCGTGTTGGCAAACCGCTGCGAGGGCGTTCAGTTGAACGCCCCTACCCGCCATAAACGCGAGCGGAACTCGCTCTAGTTCCAGTGAGCCTTGGCAAGTCGAAATGACAGTGAACTTGCTTTGATTCTTCATTGCCCCATCAGTCCATCATCCGTTAAATCCGTCTGCGCAGCGATCCGTTGACCAAGCCCTCCCTCTAAGTCAACGCCCCCAGCACATCCGCCAGCAGCTCATCATCCATAAACGACCCCTTCTGCAGCAGCGAGTACACCTGCCCATACAGCTTGCTGCGCTCGGCGGTCGTCAGTTCCTTGGCCGTCACGACGATCACGGGAATGGCCTGCGTGCGGCTGTCGGCGCGCAGCGCGTCCAGCACCGCAAAGCCGTCCATCTCCGGCATCATCAGGTCCAGCACCACCAGGTCGGGTTGCCGATCTTGGATCAAGGCCAGCGCGGCGCGGCCGTTGTTGGCCTCGTAGATCTGGTAGGAGCCCTTCGCCTGTAAGATACGGCGGATCAGCCGGGCGGCATCCGGGTTGTCGTCCACAATGACGATCGAGCGTACACCCGCTCGTCGAGGTGCTGCAAGGCGGCCAGCAGGCCCTCCTGTGGCGTCACAGCCGCGTTCTCGCGCGCCCCCGCGTCCACCGCCTCGGGCAGCTCCACATCGCGCGACCAGCCGTCGCCCAGGATGTCGCTCTGGATGGGAAAGGTGTGGCCGCTGCAGCTGACAACCACCGTGTCGTCCGGCCCAATCCGGCCGTCGCGCACCAGCTTGAACAAGCCGGCAAAGGCCACGGCCGAGGCCGGCTCCATCGAGACGCCTTCCATCTTGGCCAGCACGTGCATGGCGCGGTAGGCCTCGTCGTCGCTGACGCTTTCCATCGCGCCGCCATACGTCTCTATGTATTGCTTGAGCACGGCATAAGCCCGGCCGGGGTTGCCGGTGGCCAGGGTCGCGATGTGCGTGCGCGGCGAGTGCACCACGTCGGGCCGGTCCAGCCCGCGCTTGAAGCTGGTGACCATCGGCGCGCAGCCCTCGGCCTGGATGCAGGCCAGC
>CAYUYN010000095.1:0-6833 GCA_964449185.1 uncultured Anaerolineales bacterium
CACCGGGCCGCTCACTGGCCGGCCTCGCGCTGGCTGGACGACCACCAGATCAGCGCCACCCACGGCCAGACAGCAGCGCGGTCGCCACCACCCGGGTGACACCGCGCAGCAGCGGCGGGAGGGGCGGATTTGATTCTTGATTCCGCATACCACTCTCCCGGCCGGGCCAGGGTTGGCCTAGCCTCAGTCAGCCGCATGCTATCATCAACGGCGAGAGTCGGCAATGAAGACGGCGTAAATAATCTGTGAGGCGGTCAGGCTAATGCCATTTGCAGCAGCATGCGCGGCGAGAGCCCCTGGGCCGGCGACACGTTGCCCAGGCAGATCTGCACAAAGGTTTCGCGGAAGTCGTCGTACCGGAGCGCCGCGCCCGCCGCGCGGTTGAACAGCCACGGCTTGAAGTACACATCCCGCATGCGCGTGATGGACACAAACGCCTTGAGGAAGCGGCTGTGCATGGCGCGCACGTAGGCGTGGGCCGCCTGCGCGGGAGTCTGGCCACGCGCCTCGTCCAGCACCGCGCTGGCCACCTCGGCCGACTCGAGCGCGTAGTCGATGCCCTCGCCCGTCAGCGGGTTGACCAGCCCCACCGCTTCCCCCACCAGCAGCAGCCCCGGGAACGCCAGCTTCGCGGTCGGGAAGTCGAAGCGCAGGGGATAGCCCTTGCTGGGCCCCTCGGCGCGGGCCTGGGCCAGGCGCCGGGCCATGTTCGGGTAGCCCACGAACTCATCCAGCACCAGCCGCGGCGAGCTGCGGCGGGGCTTCTGGCCCGGCGGCACGTAGTAGCCCACGCCCACGTTGGCCGCCGTCGGCGAGGTGGGGAACACCCACCCATAACCCGGCAGCGGGATCGAGTCCAGGTGGAACTCGATGCAGTCGGTCAGCTCGCCCACGCCCTCGTAGTAGGCCCGCGCGGCGCGCCCAAAGCGCGGCGCCACGGGCAGCAATTGTGCGCGTTCCAGCAGGCCCACCGCCGCGCCCGTGGCCAGCACCGTCTGGCACGCGCGGAAGGTCCGCGGCCCGCCCGGGGTCTTGGCCTGCACCCCGGTGATGAGGTTGCCCTCGCGCAGCACATCCGTGGCTTCCACGTGCGGCCGAAACTCGGCCCCGGCGGTCACGGCCTGGCGCCGCAGCAAATCGTCCAGGCGGTAGCGCGGCACCACCAACGCATAGGCCGGCAGGTCGTGCCACGGCGGGATGGGCGCTTCAATCCGGCGGCCGCCCAGCGCATAAATGTGTACGCCGTTGATGCGCTGGCCCGCCGCCGCCACCTCGTCCAGCACGCCCATCGTCCGCAGCACGCCCAGGGCGCGCGGCGTCAGACCGTCGCCGCACGTCTTGTCGCGCGGGAAGTCGGACTTGTCGATGAGCAGCACGTCCCGGCCCTGCTTGGCCAGGAAGTACGCCAGGCCGGACCCGGCCGGGCCGGCGCCCACAATGAGCACATCACGCATCGCAGACATGCGGCCGATTATAACCTGTTGGCCTTGGCTCCGGGTCTGCGTCAGGGCGTTCTCACACCCTGCGTCCCTGGACAGGGGGTTTGGGGTGGCGCGCTGTGCAGTCTGGCAGGCGCCGTCAGCACAACCTGTGCCTAAACTGTCTCCCCGCTCTCCGTCCGCTTCGCGACGCCAGTCGCGCGCAGCGGACCTTACCTCGTGGCCCTTCGCGTCTTCGTGTCTTTGTGGTGAAAGTCCGTCGTCTGTCGTCCGTCGTCTCTGCCGACTGCTGACTGCCGACTGCCTACCCGTCCCTGCACGTCACCGCCTGCGACCAGTCGTCATCGGCGGCGCCATAAAGGCCAAGGTAAGGCGAGGGGTCCAGCGTGTTCTCGATGCGGAGCTCGTTCAGGAACTCACCCTGGCCGTCGTCCCTGACAACGGAGAAGTGCAGGTGCATCCCCACCGGGTCGCTGGCTTGGCCCGAGTAGTTGCCCTGGTAGCCCAGCCGGGTGCCCGCCCGCACAAACTGCTCGTGGGTGCCCGGCGGGAAGTCGGCGCTGATAAAGCCATGGCCCTGCGCGTCGGCCATGTGCGTGTAGTAGTTCCAAATCTGGCGCGCGGGCTGCAGCGGGTCCCGCGGCACCCGGATGATGACCGTGCTCTTCCAATCGGCCAGGCGCGTCAGGTAGCCAGCATAGGCCGCCAGCACCGGGGTCTCGCCCAGCCCGGTCGGTCCAAAGATGTCAAAGCCCTGGTGGCGCTGGCCCGAGCGCCACGCGTCGCCGTAGCCAAAGCCCAGGTAGCCATCGGTCGGCAAGATAAACGGCGCATCCCCGCAGCGCTCGCCCGCCTTGATCTCCCAGTCGGCATGCGCCGCCGGGTCGGCCAGGTAAGCCCGCAGCCGCGCCACGCGCGCCGCCGCGCTGACCACCGGCCGGCCGAAGTACCAGGCCAAGCCGAGCACGGCGCCGAGGGCGAGGACGAGGAGGAGCGGGAGGGCAGGCCGCATAAAAGGCGTGTGTGGGTATGTGAGTGTGTGAGTGGAGCACTCACACACTCACATACCCACACACTCACACACGCTCTATTTCGCCACCGCAGTTCCCGCAAAACCTAAAACCCTCCGGCAAGTTCTTCGCGCCGCAGTGCGGGCACGTGCCAAACGGTGCGCCCCAGAAGTATTCCGGGTGCTCGTCGGCGGCATAGGCCTGGCGGAGCTGGTCGTAGTCGGGCTGGCGCTTTTCGAGGAAGGAGCGCTCGCCCTCGTGCGTCTCGGGCGAGGTGTTGTGGAGGGTCAGCCAGTCGCGGGCGTGGCCGATGGTGATGCCCCAGATGAAGTCGCGCCAGGTGTTGAGCTGCTGCTTGGTGTAGCGCATGGCCTCGGGCAGCTTGCGGTAGAGCTTCTCGGCCATGGCGTCCACGGCCGCGTCGAGCTGGGCGCGCGGCGCCACCTGGTTGACCAGGCCCCAGTCGAGCGCCTTGTCGGCCGGGATCTCCTCGTTGAGGAACAGGATTTCCCGCGCGCGCCGGTCGCCGACGATGAGCGGCAGAAACTGCGTGGCGCCGGCGGCGGCCACGCTGCCGTGGCTGGCGCCGATCTGGCGGATGTAGATGTCGTCGGCCGCGATGGCCAGATCGCAGCTCATGTTGAACTCGTTGCCGCCGCCGACCACGATGCCGTTCAGCCGCGCCAGGCTCGGCTTGCCCAGGTTGCGCAGCCGGTCGTGGCACTCGATGAAGTCGGCCATCCACTTGTAGTAGTCGCGCGGCCGGGCCAGGAACGTCTGCTGCTCCTTCAAGTCCGCGCCAGTGCAGAAGGCCCGCTCGCCCGCGCCGGTGAGCACCAGCACCGCCACGGCGTCGTCGTAGCTCACATCGCGCAGGGCTGCGCTGATCTCGCGCAGCATGGGGCCGTTGACGCAGTTGAAGACCTCCGGCCGGTTGAACGTGATCGTCGCCCGGGGACCGGCCTTTTCGTAGCGGATGTGCTGAAAGTCAAAGTCGGCCGCCGGCCGCCCGGTGTACATGCGGTCAGACATGGGTGATTGATCTCCTGCAAAAACCTCGGCCAACCGCGAAGTAAGGCTTAAGGTTTTTCTGGTGCTGGCGCCGGGGCTGGTGCCGGCGCCGATGAAGGCGCAGGCGCAGGCGCGGAGGCCGGTGCCGCCGCCCCGCTGCCGCTATTCGCGCTGGCGGCGGCGTGGACGCTGCTCGCGCTGCTGCTCATGCTGCTCCTGCGGCGCGGGCTGACCAACTGCATGTTCACCGCCTGCAGGCTGTTCTCGCGGCCTTCGGCGCGGCTGAGCTCGAACTCAAAAATCATGCTGCGGCTGGGCAGGTCGCTGACGTGCACCTCATCCGGCACCTGCGAGTTGTGGAAGAACACGCTCTCGTAGGGCGACTCGGCCTGGCGCGGGTCGATGCGCCACAGCTCCGGCGCGATGGTCTTTAGAAAGCGCAGGAAGCCATAGCCCTTGCCGGTGTGGTTGTAGCACACCCCGCGCACGCGCGAGCCCAGCTCGGCCCAGGCCGGCGCGCCGCGCGGGGCGCTGGTGGGCAGCAGGTTGGGGATGAGGTAGCCGGGCATGTACAGGTCGGCCTCGCGGCGCAGATCGGCCGAGACGTTCTCGAACGCCACCACTTCCACGCGGCAGCCCTTGTTCTGCAGGGCGCGCACCACCTGCACAAAGTCGCCGTCGCCCGTGCACAGCAGCAGGCGGTCGATGTTGTCGGACTGGAGCAGCGCGTCCACCGCCAGGTCCAGGTCGGCGTTGGCCTTGCCGAAGCGGTTGCCGTTTTCGTCGGTGTACCACTTGACGTTCTTTTGGATGACCTTGTAGCCAAAATCGCGCAGCAGCGAGTAGAAGCCCTGCTGGCCTTCGCGGTAGCTGGGGTCGTTGTCGGAGCGCTCGGCGTCGAAGCTGACGTAAGCGTTGAGGCGCACGGGCTCGGCCTGGCCGCGGCTGGCAAACTCGCGCAGCACTTCGTAGCGCATGCCGTAGCCGCCGTTGCGGGTCATGTTGGCCACATCGACGTAAACACCAATGCGCGCGTGGGGTCGGTTGGGGGACATTTTTTTGTGAGGTTCCTATGCCATCTATCGCGCGAAGCGGATCGTCCGTCGTCGGTCGTCGGTCGCGCGAAGCGGATCGTCTTACCCCGCCTCTGGGGCCTCCGGCGGCGCGGGGGCCGCTGGGGCCGCAGGCGGCGTGGGCGCGTCTTCCATATGCTCGGCAAAGATCAGCGTGGCGTCCGTGCCGGCCAACTGCACCAGGCCCTGCCCCGCGGCCACGCCCGCCGGCGAGTTCATCGCCCGCGCCAGGTTGTGGAAGCCCTCAAAGTGCAGCTCGTGGATGAGGTACACCTCCACCGGGCCGGCCGGGCCGCCGTGGGTGTGGCTCACCACCACCCGCTGCAGACCGGGCAGGCGCTCGGCCAACGGCACGAACTCTTCCGACCAGCGCCGCTCAAACTCCGCGGGATGCGCCGGCTGCTTAAAAAGGATCACGAGCTTGTAGGTGGGATGCGTCACGCCAGGTTTCCGATCAGTTGAGCCAGTGCCAAATTATACCGTTAGAAGGGATGAGGAGGGGGGTCGGCCCTATTGGGTGGGTTACACCCACCCAATAGGGCCGACCCCCCTCCCCACGGAAAGAGGCAGTGGTTACTCGCCAACCCCCCGCGGCGCGCACGAGCGAGAGCTCATCCAGGTGCGGCCAATCGCGGATGGCGGTGACCTCGGCCGAGGTCGCTGCGAGGGTGATGGTCTGGGCCTCGTAGCCCCCGGCCAACAGCTCATTCACCACCATGAGGTACTCCGAGGCCAGCGGGCTGGCGCCCAGGCTGCCGGCGTCCAGCGCCGCGCTTACCGCCGCCAAAAGCTCGCCGGAGCCCGCGGCATCGCCCGCGGCCAGGCGGCGGCCGGCGGCCTGGAGCATGGTCTCCAGCGCGATGTGGTCGGGCGTGGCCGGGTGGCGCACAAAGTCGGCGGTGATATCCAGCTCGCGCGCGCGCGGGCCATCGGGCAACCAGGCGTTGAGGAAGAAGGCCGAGGGATCCTTGAGCTGCTGGTAGCGGCGCAGGGTATCGTACAGAGCGATGGTCAGGCGCAGGTCGTCGATCTCGGCCTGGTCGCGCGGCCGGCTGCTCAGGTGGCGCAGCCAATCGGCCTCCAGCTCGGCCAGGCTGCTGCCAAAGTGGAGCTGCAGCCCGTTGTCCAACATCTGCGCCTCGGTAGGCGCGGATTGGAACGAGGCATACATCGCCTTGAAGCGCTCCCAGCCAAAGCGCGTGACGAGATAGGTAATGAAGGCGCCGCCCTCCAGGTAGCCGACCTCGTGCTGGGCGGGGTAAAAGCTGTTGGCCAGACCCTCGAGCGGAAGGTAGCGGCCCAGCGCCAGCAGGGCCGCCGCGCGCTGCTCCAGGTTGTCGGGCTTGAAGTGCCCGCCGGCCACGTAGACGGCCAAGCCCTCGGTCATCAGGGTCGGCTTCATTTGCGCAAACTTGCGGTCCAGCAGATGCGTGCCCTCGTGGGCAAACAGGTTGAACAAATGGCTGCCGGCCGGGTTGCGGTCAATATAGGTCAGCGAGATTTCCGCGGAGGCAAAGCCGCCGTGCCCCAGCAGCCGGCTGAGCAGGGTGAAGACCGTCCGGTCGGTCTTTTCGACGCCCAGCACGGTCTCGGCGTGGGCAAAAGCCGCCTCGGCCGCCGCGCGGATTTCGGGCAGGTCGCGCTCGGCGGCCGTGCCGGTGAGGTAGTGGAAGACGCAGCACTCGCTCTCGGCCGTGGCCCAGCCGGCCAGGGGCTCGGGCATGGGGCGCTCGGCCGCCGGCAGCAGGTTGGCGGTAACCCTCACGGACTGTTCGGCCAGGGGCGGCTGCGCATCGGGCGCGGGGCCGACCACCACCCACAAGGCCTGTTCGCCTTCCAGGCCGCGCGTATCCCACACCCAGGTGAAGGTGGCCTGCACCCGGCCGCCCAGCCCAAATCGGCTAAAGGTGGCCTGCGCCAGGGGCGGGTCCTCGCGCGAGCCTTCGTACAGCCACACCGGCGCGCCCTCCCAGTTGCGCGGCGCGCCCTCGGCGATGACCTCCACGCTGACCATGTCGCCCGAGTACAGCGTAGGCACCGGATGGAAATGCACGTGCTCCGGCGCCAAGTGGAAGTCCAGGTCCACCGTGGGCGAGGCCGCCGCGATTGGGCTGGCGGCAATGACGGGCGTCGCGGTGGGGGCGCTGGTGGCGGTGGGCGCTGCCGTTGCGGTGAACGGCGGCGCTGGCGAGGCGGTGGGCGGCGGCGCGGTGGGAGGGAACGGCGTGAAGAAGCCGCAGGCGAGGGAGAGGGCCAGGAGGAGGGGGAGGAGGCGGCGCATGGGAGGGGATTCTAGCATG
>CAYUYN010000095.1:6933-12097 GCA_964449185.1 uncultured Anaerolineales bacterium
CCCTCTCCCAGCGGGAGAGGGCCGGGGTGAGGGCGAATGCTTGTGGCTACGCTCACGCCGGTTTGGAAAGTTTACAGCCCGCAATACTCCTCCACCACCTCATACAACACCCGCACCCCCCAATGCAGCCCGTCGATGGGCACGCGCTCGTCGTGGGCGTGGAACATCTCCATCAGCTTCATGTCCGGCGGCAGCTTCAGCGGCGCGAAGCCGTAGGTGGGGATGCCGAGGGGCGCCAGGTATTTAGCATCGGTGGCGCCGGACATCATGTAAGGCACCACGGCCGAGGCGCTGGGATCGTTGCGGCGCAGCGCCTCGGCCATGAGGCCGAAGAGCGCGGTGTCGTGGCGCGCCTCCAGCGGCGGCGAGGCCAACTCGATTTCGTACTCGAAGTGCTCCCCCAACACCGGCCGCAGCTCGGCCATGAACTTGTCCGTGTCGAAGCCCGGCAGGCTGCGGCCGTCGATGGTCACCTCGGCCACGCTGGGGATGACGTTGGTCTTCACCCCGGCCTTCAGCCCGGTGGGCGTGGCCGTGTTGTGGAGCATGGCGTACAGCATGGGGCCGAGGTCGTGGTGTTTCAGCTCCACCTGGAAGGCGCGCTCGGCATCCACCGGGTTCCTCAGGCTGCGCAGCAGCGGGCCCATGGGCGAGCTGCCCAGGGCGCGGCCCACCGAGTCCAAAAAGCCGGCCGCCGGGTCGGTCAGGTGGTAGGGCAGTCCGTCCACCGCCAGCTTATTCAGCGCGCGCGCCAGGTGCAGCACGGCATTGTCGTCGTGCGGGATGGAGCCGTGGCCGGGCTTGCCCTTGGCGCGCACCTTGAGCCAACAGGTGCCCTTCTCGGCCACCTGGATCAGGTAGACCTGCTTGCCAGCATAGCTCAGGTTGTAGCCGCCCACCTCGCTCAAGCCAAACTCCGCGCGCAGCAGGTCCTTGTGGTGTTTGACCAGCCACGACACGCCGTAGCCGTCCTGCCCGCCGATCTCCTCGTCGGCCGTGGCCGCAAAGATCACATCGCGCTTCAAGGGCAGGCCGCTGCGCTTCAGCAGCAGCATCACCATGAGCTGTTCGGTCACGGTGTCCTTCATGTCGGCCGCGCCGCGCCCCCAGACGTAGCCGTCGGCTTCCTCGGCCGCGAAGGGCGGGTGCGTCCAGTAGGCGGCCTCGGCCGGCACCACGTCGGTGTGGCTGTACAACAGCAGGGGCGGCGCGTCGCCCGTCCCCTTCAGCCGCGCAAGCATGTTGCCGCGTCCCGGCGCCGACTCCAGCACCAGCGGCTCGATCCCCTCGGCCTTCAGCACGCCAGCCAGGTACTCGGCCGCCAGCATCTCGTTGCCGGGCGGGTTGGTGGTGTCCAGGCGCAGCAGGGCCTTAAGGTGCCGCAGGGTTTCGGCCGAAACTTCCGGCCAGTTGGGGGGTATGGGCATGGCGAGCTTCTTCTCCTTGGAGGGCGGTGGGGGAATGGGCGGGATTTTAGCATGGAAACCGCGGCACCAGGAAGACACGACCGCGCACGGGACACGAAGGCGAGAGATTGGAGGCTGGACGCTGGAGGCTGGATGGTGCGCTGGTCGCTACGGACGGGGCACTTGGGCAGGTGTGGTGGCACTTGGGGGGCACATGGGGGCAGTTGGGGGCAGATCTCTGAATGGCACTTTGAGCTTAATTTGCCGAGGATTTCGGTGATTTTGGGCGCCGTTGGGTAGCACTTGTCCAAACAAATCGAAAAATACGCGCGGTGGAGGCGCTGGCCGCAGAAATTTCGGCGCGGGTGCGCTCCGGATGGTCGTGGGTGAGGTGAGGGGCGGCGGGACTGGAGAGCATGAAGATAGCTTAGGAAGTATTTGTTGCGTTGACAAGAGGCAGTTATTCTAGAGACAGCTACGCCTGTTCCTAGTACCGGGACTTCGTAGGTTTAGTCGGCAGAGACCGGCCCCCACGCCCTAGCCTCCCCCGTGCGCAAGAGCGGCGCGCAGGGGAGGGGTCCGGCGCCTTACCTGGCCGGCGGGCGATCAATAGCGAGGTGAGTACCGCCATCCTGCGTGCCCCTGCGTGTCCTTCGTGGATGCTCTTCTTTCTTCGCGCGCTTCGGTGCCTTTGCGGTTAAAGCCTTTTCCCTCCCTCCTTTCTCTCCCGCCCGCCCTCGACTATACTTACCCTCACCGACCTCAACGCGCCTATGACCACCAAAATCCCCCTGCCTCAGACCGCGCCGCTGTACCAGTGTCCCCAATGCCGCACGCCCGTCCGTGCCAGCGACAAGACCTGCCCCGCCTGCGGCGTCAACCTGGCCCTGGCCGCCGTGCTGGCCGAGCGCCAAACCCTGGTCAACCGCCCCGCCGACACGCTCCCGCCCCTGGCCGACCTGCCCCGCTTTGGCGAGTTCCTGGTCCGCCAGGGCTACCTCTCGCCCAACCAGCTCCAGGCCGGGCTCACGCGGCAGCGCGAGGCGGCCACGCTGGGCGTCACCAAGACCATCGGCCAAGTCCTGCTCGAAATGGGCGTCGTCACGCGCGACCAAAGCGACACCGGCCAGGGCATCTCCCCCGAGCAGCTCGGCCACATCTTCCAGCCGTTCCACCAGGTGCCCGCCGAAGCCGGCCAGGTGGTGGATGGCACCGGGCTGGGCCTGGCGCTGGTCAAGCGCATTGTGGAGGCCCACGAGTCCAAGGTGGAGGTCATCAGCCGCCCCAAGCAGGGCAGCACCTTCGCCTTCGACCTGTCCATGGCCACGCCGCCCCCGCCATGAGACGCGCCGCGCTGCTGGTGGGGCTAGCGGCCGTGGTCGTGGCGCTGGGCCTGCTGGCCGCCGTCCAGCCCGCCGGGCTGCGGCAGTGGCTGTTCACGCTCACCGGCGAAGAGAACGCCCTCGCGCAGGTGCGCGGCCTGGGCCACCTGGCCTCCGACCTCATCCGCCCCCCGCTCGACCTCCAGCCCGAAGTGCCCATCGCGCACAACGGCGTCAACCCCTTCGGCATCAACACCTTCCTCCAGCACGAGGTCGAGCCGGCCAAGCGCGAGCGGCAGGTGCAGCTCATCGCCGAGGCCGGGTTCCACTGGCTGCGGCAGGAGTTCCCCTGGGCCGACCTCGAGATCAGCGCCAAGGGCAATTTTGAAGACTGCCGCAACGGCCCGTGCCTCTCGGCCTGGGATAAGTACGACCAGATCGTGGGGCTGGCCGAGGCCCACGACCTGGAGCTCTTGGTGCGCCTCTCCTCCCCGCCCGACTGGTCGCGGGCCGCTGGCGGCGCGCGCGGCGCCTTTGCCCCGCCCGACGACTTCACCGACTTTGCCGATTTTGCCGCCGCCGTGGCCCAACGTTACCGTGGCCGGCTGCGCTACTACCAAATCTGGAACGAGCCGAATGGAAACGACGAATGGGGCTACCAGCCCGTAGATCCGGAAGCGTATACGCGGCTGCTGTGCACGACGTACCAACGGCTGAAGGCCGTTGACCCTAACCTCGTCGTCGTTGCCGCCGCTCTGACACCGGCCACTGACCTGGACCTCTACAACCCGAATGGGCTCGGCGGGACGAACCTTAACGACTTCGTCTTCTTACAGCGCATGTACACCGCCGGCGCCGGGGACTGCTTTGACGTCATGTCGGTACAGGGCTACGGGTTATGGAGCGGTCCCACTGACCACCGCAACCGGCCTATCGTCGTGAACTATGGGCGCAACCAATTCATCCGCGACCTCATGGTCAAGAATGGTGACGCCAGCAAGGCCATCTGGATCGCGGAGATGAACTGGAACGCCGTGCCGCCGGGCAGCGGCATCGCGCCCAACTTCGGCCAAGTCAGCCCCGAGCAGCAGGCACGCTACGCGCCCCTGGCCTACCAGCGCGCCCAGGCCGAATGGCCGTGGGTAGGAGTGAACGCCTTCTGGTTCTTCAAGCGCGCCAGCGACGCCGAGCGCAACCAGGCCTGGTATTACTTCCGCATGGCCGACCCAGACTTCACGCTGCTGCCGGTGTACGCCAGCATGCTGGCCTACACGCACCAGACGCCGGTGATGTACCCCGGCTACTTTCAGGAAGACCATTGGGCCGTGGCTTGGTCGGGCGATTGGCAGGCCACGCGGCAGGCCCAGGCGGTGCTGGGCGCCGTCAAGACGGCCGGCGCGCCCGGCGCCGCGGCCAGCTTTGTGTTTGAGGGCACCGACCTCATCCTGGTGACCCAGCCGGGCCCGCAAGCCGGCACGCTCACCGTGCGTATCGACGGTGGACCCGCGCAGACGTTCACGCTGCCCAGCGCAGCCGCCGCCACCGCCGGCGGCCCGGTCTATGCGAGCGTGGCGCAGGGCCTGGCCGCTGGCCAGCACGCCGTGGTGATCACCAGCGCCGCCGGCCAGAACGCCCTTGATGGTTTCATCGTCCGCCGCGCGCCGCGGCGCACGGGATGGTTGGTGGTGGGCCTCGTGGGGATACTGGGGATTGTGTGGTGGGCGAGCATAAGGCTGAAGGCGGAAGGATGAAGGCGGAAGAAACCTCTTCATCCTTCACGCGCAGCGTTCCGCCTTCAGCCTTTCTTCCAAGGTATTTGATCCTCAGTGCCGTCGTCATCACGCTCCTCTTAGCCACCTGGCTGCGGTTCTACCGCATCGACTATCAAAGCTATTGGAATGACGAAGGCAACTCGCTCGGGCTGGCCGGGCGCGACGTGGGCGCCCTCGTGCGCTCGGCGGCGGCGGACATTCACCCGCCCGGCTATTACCTGGCGCTCAAGGGCTGGGCGGCGCTGCTGGGCACGTCGGAACTGGCGCTGCGCGGCTTCTCGGCCCTGGCCGGCACCATCCTGGTGGCTTTGCTGTACCGGCTGGGCAAGCAATATTTTGGCCCGGCAGCCGGGGTAGCGGCGGCGCTGGCCGGCGCGTTCAACCCGTTCCTGATCTATTATGCGCAGGAAGCGCGCATGTACGCGCTGGCGGCCACGCTGGGCGCGGCGTCCTTCCTGCTGTTCTCGGCGTGGCTACGTTCGTCGCGCCCGCCCGCCTCCCCGGCCGGTGACAGGCGCCTGGGCCTGGCCTACAGTCTGCTGACCGCGGCCGGGCTATACACGCACTATGCCTTTGGCTTTGTGATCCTGGCGCAGAACGTGGCGGCGCTGGGCGGGCTGCTGGCGCACCGGGGATCGCGGGTGGAACCCGCTCCTACAAGTGC
>CAYUYN010000096.1:0-11784 GCA_964449185.1 uncultured Anaerolineales bacterium
AATGCTCAAAGACCTTGGGGTGGACCCAGCGCAGATCGCCTACGACGAATTCTAGAGCGGATTCCTGATGGGTTTACGGACGTTCATCGGCGTCAACGGATGGGGCAACGGATCAACGGATAAATACAGGCCGTACACGCGCATGGAATCCGCTCTAGCCTGACGGCGTCGGGGGCAGCGCTGGCCGCAAGTTGGGCAAACCCGGCGTGGCATCTTCTGCGCCGAGGCTGAAAAAGCACTGACCCGCCTGTGGCGTGGACGACCGCAGGCTGCCGTCTACCTCACACGCCGAGGCTCGGCAGCGGCTCAATCAACTCCAACCCGCTGATAAGGAAACCCCATGGACGATTCCGCCCGCATCAACATGCTGCTGCTCAAGGTCGGCGAACTCGAGCGCAAGCTCAACTTCGTCATGCAGCATCTGAAGCTGGCGTACCAGGACACCCCCCTGACGGGAGCCGAGACCGAGGCCGCGAAATGGCTGCGGACCGGCAACAAGCTGGAAGCCATCAAGGCCTACCAGCAACTGACCGGCCTGGGTCTCAAGGAGGCCAAAGGCGCCGTGGCGGCGCTGGAGATGAAACTCGGCGCGGGCTAAGCGATCAGCCGGCCGCCAGGAGTGCCTGGTACTCCGTCTGTCGCGCGGAGCGGTCGTCGGTTTTGCAGACAAGCCTCGCGGGCGGAGCCCGTTCCTACAAGTCTGTCGTCCGCCGTCTGTCGTCCGTCGTCGGGCTTAATGTGGCGGCTCGCGCCAACTCATCCGCACGTTGAAATACACCCCCGACTGCCGTGCCATTTGCCGCGCCCCGCTCTGGGTCTATAATCCGCGCCGATCAGATGCTTCCGGAGCCGGCGGGGGCGCGCGCCCGTGCGCCGGCCGGGCGTTCAATAGAACGCCCCTACCTGCCGTATACGCGAGCGGAACCCGCTCTTGTAGAACGTTCAGCCTGGCCTCACCCAGTTCAAGGACAACCCCATGCCCACCCGCCTGACCGCACAACAACTCGCCCACTTTGACACCTTCGGCTATCTGGGTTTTCCCGGTCTGCTGGCGGAGCGGGCGGAGGCCATCAGCGCGGAATTTGAGACGATCTGGGCCGGCCAGGGCGGCGGCCACGGCGGCCAGCCGCACGATGGCGCCGCCCGCTCGGCCCTGGTGCAGTTTCTAGACCGCAGCGCCTATCTCAGCACGCTGCTGGACGACCCGCGCGTACACGCCATCGCGGCCAGCCTGCTGGGCGACGACTTCAACTATATGGGCAGCGACGGCAACTTCTACGTCGGCGACACCCGCTGGCACTCGGACGGCTACGGCGGGCGCGGCGGCTTGAAGCACATCAAGCTTGCCTTTTACCTCGATCCGCTGACGCGCGACACGGGCGCGCTGCGTGTGATCCCCGGCAGCCACCGCGTGGGCGAGCCCTTCGCCGACCAGGTGGAGCGCGACATTCGCCAGAGCGAGGCGGTGTGGGGCGTGGCCGGCGACGCGGTGCCGGCGCTGGCTTTGGAAACCCAGCCCGGCGATGTGCTGGTCTTCAACCACGATCTCAAACACTCGGCCTGGGGCGGCTCCCAGCGGCGGCGCATGTTTACCATGAACTGCTGCCAGCGCTATCCCGAGGCCCAACTGCAAGACCTGCGCGATTACCTCGCCGGCGGCGCGCGCTTTTGGATCGAGCGCGCCTACGACGATACCATTGTGCGCACGGCCGGCCCCGAGCGCATGCTGCACCTGGAGCAGGTGCTCGCCAACGACGGGGAGCTGGCCGAGCTCAGCCGCCAACGCCGCGCGGAAATGGCCGAACCGGCGCGCGGCTAACCACCACCCCAACAGCCACACATTCTCAGGAGACCCACCATGCAGACCGAAGTATCCGCGCAGCAGGTTGAGCAGTACCAGCAGCAGGGCTTTATCGTCATCGAAAACTTCCTCGACGCCGCCGAGCTGGAGCATTGGCGCGCCGTCACCGAAGCCGCCATGCGCGTGCGCCTGACCAATGCGGCCGGACTGAGCAACCAGGCCGACCCAGACACGTTTTACGCGCAGGTCTTTACCCAGTGCCTGCGCCTGGCCGATATCCACGCCGGCATGGCCGAGCTGATCTTCGACGAGCGCCTGGGCCGCCTGGCCGGCACCCTGGCCGGCGTGGACGGCATCCGCATCTGGCACGACCAGGCGCTGGTCAAGCCCCCGTATGGCAATCACACCGCCTTCCACTTCGACAACCCGTTCTGGTCGTTCTCCTCGCCCGACGCCATCTCGCTGTGGGTGGCGCTGGACGAGGCCACGCTGGCCAATGGCTGCCTGTGGTACCTGCCCGGCACCCACCGCGAAGCCACGTATGAAGCCGTGGACATCGACCAGAACCTGGGCGGCCTGTTCAAGGCCTACCCCGCCTGGCGCAAGATCAAGGCCGTGGCCGCCCCCTGCCCGGCCGGCAGCGCGGTCTTTCACAACGGCCTGATTGCCCACGGCGCCGGCGTCAATATGACCCCCAAACACCGCCGCGCCATGACCTGCGCCTACATGCCCGACGGCAGCACCTTCAACGGCAAGAAGAACATCCTGACCGACGAGTACTACAACTCGTTGAAGCTGGGCGATGTCTTGAACAACAACGACATCAACCGGCTCATCTGGCGGCGCGACGGCATGCCGCAGGCGGCGGCGTAGCGGCACCCGCGCCAAGGATACCCCGTGCCTCGTTCCGATCACACCCTGCCGTCGGTGCTGGACGCCATCGGCGATACGCCGCTGGTGGAGCTGGCGCGCCTCACGCGCGGCGTGAACGGCCGCATTCTGGCCAAGCTGGACTATCTCAACCCGGGCTTCTCCAAGAAAGACCGCATCGCCCGCCAGATGATTGAAGAGGCCGAACAGGACGGCCGGCTGCGGCCCGGCCAAACCGTGGTGGAGCTGACCAGCGGCAACACCGGCACCGGCCTGGCCATTGTGTGCGCCGTCAAGGGCTATCCGTTTGTGGCGGTCATGTCGCAGGGGAATTCGATGGAGCGCGCGCGGATGATGGCGGCGCTGGGCGCGGAGGTGGCGCTCGTGCCGCAGTTGCCCGGTTCGCCGCCCGGCCAGGTCTCGGGCGCCGACCTGGCGCTGGTCGAAGAGGCCGCCCAGCGTATCGTCGTCGAGCGGCAGGCCTTTCGCGCCGACCAGTTTCACCTGCCGAGCAATGCCCGCGCCCACCAACTGCACACCGGCCCCGAGTTCCTCCGGCAGTCCCAGGGGCAGATCGACGCCTTCTGCGACTTCGTGGGCTCGGGCGGCTCCTTTGCCGGCTGCGCCGCGGCCTTCAAGGCGCACAACCCTGCTATCCAATGCTACGTGGTCGAGCCGGCCGGGGCCGCCATCCTGGCGGGCGAGGCCGTCACCCATTCCAACCATCGCATCCAGGGCGGCGGCTATACCATGCCCGCGCTGGCGCTGCTCAACCCCGAGCACATCGACGGTTACCTGCAGGTCAGCGACGAAGACGCCACCCAGACCACCCGGCGGCTGGCGCGCGAGGAAGGCCTCTTTGCCGGGTTTTCGTCCGGCGCCAACGTGGCCGCCGCGCTCCAGTTGCTGCGGACCTCCCTGGCCGGCCAGACCATCGCCGTCATCTTGTGCGACTCGGGGCTGAAGTATCTGAGCACGGACTTGTGGGAGCTGCCCGGCCCGGGATAGTCGTCCAGGAGCGCGCGCTGAGCCCCCAAATGGTCGCGCATAACCGACTTTGGAAAAGCCCTAAGCCGGCGCGTACTCCAGCGCCGCCAACAAGTCCACCAGCGGCGCCAGCTCCGCCGCGCTGCCGGCGTCAAGGGCCATCGCCCGGCACGGCGATCCATCGCGCCCGCGCACGCGCAGCGGCAGCGCGCACAGCACCACTTGCTCGCCCCGCAGCCGGTCCAAACCCCTCAGCCCTTCAATGACCAGCACCTCCGGCCGCAGCAGGAGGTGATGCACCGTAATGTAGTCGGCCGGGAAAATAGTCGGCATGTCCAGCGCCACCGTGGCCACCTGGCGCTCCACCAGCCACGCACACACGCTCGGCCCCAGATACGGCTGATCGGAAAAGTAATGGGGTTGGGGAAACTGCCGGTCCCAGCCCGTCCGGAACAGCAGCCGGCTGCCGGGGGTGACCTTGGCGGCGTGCGGCGCCATGTCGTCGGGGGTGATCTCGTCCTTGGGGCCTTTGTGCGTGAAGTCGAGCACCCAGGCCGGCCCAAAGCCCCGGCGCACGTCCAGGTTTTCCACCGTGCGGCCATCGTCAAAAAAGTGGAAGGGCGCATCCAAATGCGTGCCCAGGTGCGTGCTCAGGATGAGCTGGGTCACGTTGTAGCCCATGTCGGCCACGCCCATGTGCGGCAGCACGGCCGTCTTGGGGTCGGGTCCAAACGTCGGGGCGTGATCGTAAATGTCCAGCGAGAGATCCACCAGTCGCAGCATGCGGTGCTCCTTTCGGCGGGCAGCCGCCCTATTGGCGGACCTGGCCTTCCAAGGGCTTGCTGGCGTAGCGCGCCCGGTTGATGAGCTGAATGGTCATGCCGCCGTCCGTGACCAGATTGGCGCCGGTCATATAGCTGGCCTCGTCCGAGGCCAGGAACAGCACCACGTTGGCCACCTCGCGCGCGGTCTGCACCCGCCCCAGCGGGATGTTGTCGAACCAGTGGCGGCGGGCCTCGCCGGCATCCTCGGCCGCTGACTGGATGTCCTGCCAGATCTGTGTGTCGGTCAGCCCCGGGCTTACCGCGTTGACCCGAATGCCATGCGGCGCAAACTCAATCGCCAGCGCGCAGGTGAGCATGTGTACCCCGCCCTTGGCCGCCGCATAGGGGGCCGCCTCGGGCAGGGTGGCGCTGGTGTGCACGCTGGCGATGTTGACGATGTTGCCGCGGCGGCGCGGCACCATGTGCTCCAGCGCAAAGCGGCTGCACAGAAACGTGCCCTTCAGGTCCACGTCGACCACGCGGTCCCAGTCGGCTTCGGTCATCTCCAGCGTGGGCTTGACGAAGTTGACCCCGGCATTGTTCACCAGCGTGTCGATGCGGCCGTACGCGGCGCTGGCGGTTTCCATCAGCCGGCGGCAGTCGTCGCCGCGCGCCACATCCGTCGGCACAAACAGCCCCTTGCCGTACTGCGCCTGCAGCTCCGCCGCCGCGCGTTCACCCGCCGCCGCGTTCACCTCGGCCACCACCACCTCGGCGCCGGCCTCGGCAAAGCGTTCAGCGATGCCGCGCCCAATGCCGCTGCCGGCCCCGGTGACCACCGCCACGTGCCCCGTCCAATCTGAGCTTGTCATCGTTTAGGCCTTTTGTTTGGACCGCTCACCGTGCGCGGCCCTGCGCTTGCGCTCTCTGGCCCAGGAGTATAACGCGAACCCCGCGCGCCGCAACGCAGGCGAAAACAGGAACGGCCATCCAACAGTTCTGGCCTGCGGGTCGGGCAGCGCCGGGCCAGGTCGGCGTAGGGCTACAACCTCAGTCGGTACGCTCCATAAATGGAGCTAAGGCGGCTTTGTAATGGTAGGCGGCCTGCAGCACGCAGAGCCACGCAGAAGCCTGGCCACCGGGGCTGGCATGCCAACAAACGCATGCCAACTGGCCCGGCGCAAACACGCGAAAATTAGTGTAGCATAAGGGCCATCCGCACCACCATGCCTGACCCCACGTATATCGCCCTCGACCTCGGCACGACCTCCCTCAAGGGCGCCGTCGTCGATCCGCAGCGGCTGCGCCTCGAGCACATCCAGCAAGTGCCCTTTCCCGAGCCGCTCGCGGGTCTGCCGCCGCTCTTCTGCGAGATCGATCCCGGCCAAGTCATCGCCGGGGTGCGGCGCCTGCTCTCCCAGCTCCTGCCGCACGCGCCCCACTGCGCCGGCCTGCTCGTCTGCGGCCAGACGGGCGGCCTGGTGCTGACGGACGACCACGGCGCGCCGCTCTCGAACTACATTTCCTGGCGCGATCAGCGCCTACTCATGCGTCCGGCCGCGGGCGGCGATACGTATTACGAGCAAATGTCCGGGCGTCTCAGCCCCGAGGCGCGCCGCCAACTGGGCCATGAGGTGCGGCCCGGCACCTTGCTGAGCTTTCTGTTTTGGCTGGCCGCCGAGCGGCAGTTGCCCCGCGGCGCCATCGCGGCCGGCCTGGGCGACTTTGTGCTGGCGCACCTGTGCGGCGCGCCGCCCGCCGTCGAGCGCACCTGCGTGCCCGGCACGCTCAACCTGGACGCGATAGCGCCGCGGGGCGACTGGCACCACGGCGTGTTTGCCAGCCTCGGCCTCGAGCAGGTGCGCTGGCCGGCCCTGTGCGATGTGCGCGAGCCGGTGGGTCGTTTAGAAATCGCGGGGCAGTCACTGCCGTGCTATGCGCCGGTGGGCGACCAGCAGTGTGCCCTGGCCGGCGCCTTCATCGCCGAGCACGAGCTGTCGCTCAACATTTCCACCGGCTCGCAGGCCAGCCGGCTGACGCCGCGGCTGGCGCTGGGCGACTATCAGACCCGCCCCTATTTCGACGGCCACTTTCTGAACACCATTACCCACATCCCGGCGGGCCGCGCGCTCAATGGGCTGCTGGCGCTGCTGGACGAGCTGCCCGCGGCCCAGGGCCGCCCGCTGGACGATCCGTGGCCGTACCTCCAGCAGGCGGCCGCGGCCGTGACCGCCACTGACCTGGAGGTGGACCTGGCGTTCTTCCCCAGCCCGGTCGGCGAGCGCGGCGCCATCACCAACATCCACACGGCCAACCTG
Source organism: uncultured Anaerolineales bacterium (assembly GCA_964449185.1). GTDB lineage: Bacteria > Chloroflexota > Anaerolineae > Anaerolineales > UBA6663 > CAYUYN01. The sequence continues at coordinate 6,741 of CAYUYN010000096.1, forward strand.
ACGCTGGGGCATCTGTTCCACGCCGCCCTGCGCAATATGGCCGACAACTATCACGCCTGCGCGCTGCGGCTCTCGCCCGCGCAAGACTGGCACACGCTGGTCTTCTCCGGCGGCCTGGCCCAGAAGCTCGACCTGCTGCGCCAGATGATCATGACCCGCTTTGACTGCCCCGTGCGCGTGTCGGCGACCACCGAAGACACGCTCGTCGGGCTGCTGGCGCTGTCCCTAGTGGTCAGCGCGCGTTCGCCCACGGTGCAGGCCGCCACCGCCATGCTGCGGCCGCACGCACTCACGCTCACAGGAGGTTCGCCATGAAACTCGGTCTCGCTTTTGTGCGCTCCACCGCCACCCCCGACAACCTGCGCTTCGCCCGGCAGGCGGGGGTGACGCACGTGGTGGTGCACTTCACCGATTACGAGCAGGACCACGACAAGCTGCCCGCGCACTTCCAGGGCGCCTATGGCTTTACCGGCGACGCGCCGCTGTGGACCTACGAAGAGCTGCGCGACCTGCGCCAGATGATTAACGCCGAGGGCATGGAGCTGGAGGCGCTGGAGAACTTCAACCCCGGCTTCTGGTCGGACGTGCTGCTGGATGGCCCGCGCAAGCAAGAGCAGATCGAGAACCTCAAGCAGCTCATCCGCAACGTGGGCCGCGCCGGCATCCCCACCATGGGCTACAGCTTCAACCTGATGAGCGTGTGGGGCCACACCCAATTGCCGCTGGCGCGCGGCCAGGCCGTCACCGGCGCCTTCCTGGAGCCGGAGGAGACGCCCATCCCCGCCGGCACGGTCTGGAACATGGTCTACGACCCCGACGCCCCGGCCGGCGCGACCCTGCCGCCGGTGACGCGCGAAGAGCTGTGGGGGCGGTTGGAATACTTCCTGCGCGAGCTGCTGCCGGTGGCCGAAGAGGCCGGCGTGGTGCTGGCCGCCCACCCCGACGACCCGCCCATGCCCGTCCTGCGCGGTGTGCCGCGGCTGATCCACCAGCCGGCGCTGTACCAGAAGCTGTTCGACCTGGTGCCCAGCCCCAACAATCAGGCCGAGTTCTGCGTCGGCACCATCGCCGAGATGATCGACAGCGACCCGTATGCAGCGGTGGACGAATACAGCCGGCAGGGCAAGATCGCCTACGTGCACCTGCGCAACGTGCGCGGCAAGGTGCCGCGCTATTACGAGGTCTTTATCGACGAGGGCGACACCGACGTCATCCGGGTGCTGCGCATCCTGCACCGCAACGGCTACCAGGGCCTCATCACCCCCGACCACACGCCCATGATGACCTGCCCGGCGCCCTGGCATGCCGGCATGGCCTTTGCGCTGGGCTACATCAAGGCCGCGCTGACCATGATCGAGCAGGAATAGGCGGCCGTGGACACGCCCATTCAGAACCGGCTCGGCATGGTCTTTGTGCCGGTCAGTGATATGCCCTCGGCCAGCGCGTGGTACAGCCGCCTCCTGGGCCAGCCCGTGCAGGACACCACGCATGGCGGCAAGATTTACAGCGTGCCGATGGCGGGCGACGCCGGCCTGATCCTCGACGCGCACCGGCCGGTCACGAACTCTGCGCAGCCGCTGTGCTTCTTCTGGACCGAGGACATCCATGCCGCCGACGCCTTCCTGCACGAGTGCGGCATCGAAATCGCGCGTCCGGTCGAGGACATTGGAGGCTTGTACACGCTGACGTTCAAAGACCCGGATGGCAACTTGCTGATGGTGTGCCAGCGCAAGTGATGGTTGGCTAAGGCGTTGTCGCGCCGGATAACAAACGGGGTGTTGCAGGTTTAGAGCGCGTTCCGCTCGCGTGTACGGCGGGGCAGGTGTGAACGCCCCCACGATGAACTCTTCCGGGTCCGATGATTCTCCCGGGAAAGCCTCGGCTGCCAATGAATCCGATGTCTTCCCTGATGAACAAGGTCGGGGCGTTCAATTTGCGGAACTCGCGCCAAGCGTTTCAGTCGCACCCGCCGCCCTTCAGCGCGACATCCATTCCGGCCGCCTCTTGGCGTATTCCTCCCACCCGGCGTATAACACACCGTAGTCTTACTCACCCACCAGCGCCGCAAGGTTCCCGCCGTGCCCACCACCCCATTCCAGCCCGTGCCCGACCGTCTGCCCGTGCCGCCCGAGCTCGCCGTCCTGGCCGAGGTCGAGCGCCGCGTCCTGTGGCTCTCGACCCTCATCGTCCACCACGCCAACCACGTCCGCCCCAACCCCGACGGCGTTAAGGTCGGCGGCCACCAGGCCTCGTCCGCGTCGGTCGTTTCCATCCTCACCGCCCTGTACTTCGGCTTCCTCAAGGCCGGCGACCGCGTCTCCATCAAGCCGCACGCCTCGCCCGCCTTCCACGCCATCCAGTATCTGCTGGGGCGCTTGCCGCGCGCGGCGCTCACCCAACTGCGCGAGAAGGGCGGGCTCCAGGCTTACCCCAGCCGCACCAAGGACCAGGACCCGGTGGATTTCTCCACCGGTTCGGTGGGCTTTGGCGCGGTCGCGCCCGCCTTTGCCGCCCTCACCAACGACTACCTGCTCTCGCGCGGCCAGGCGCAGCCGCGCCGCTTCATCGCCGTGGTCGGCGATGCCGAGCTGGATGAAGGCAATGTCTGGGAAGCCCTGCTGGACGAGTCGCTGTCGGGCCTGAACAGCGTGCTGTGGGTGGTCGACCTCAACCGCCAGAGCCTGGACCGCGTCATCCCCGGCATCCGGGCCGCGCGGCTGCGGCGCCTGTTTGCCGAGGTGGGCTGGCGCGTGATCGAGGTCAAGTATGGCCGGCGGCTGCAGGCCGCCTTTGCGCGGCCGGGCGGCGCGGCCCTGCGCCGCCGCATCGACGAGATGTCAAATGAGGAGTACCAGGCCCTGATCCGCCTGCCTGGTCCCGAGCTGCGCGCGGCACTGCTCAACGTGGACCCGGCGCAGGCCGCCAGGCTGCGGCGCACCGTCGCCAAAGTATCGGACGACGAGCTGCCCTCGCTGCTGGCCGACTTGGGCGGACACGACCTGGGCGCGCTGTTGAGCGCCCTCGACGACTTCACTGCCAACCCCGGCCAGCCCACCGTCATCTTTGCCTATACGGTCAAAGGCTGGGGCCTGCCCTTTGCCGGTCACCCGCTCAACCACTCCATGCTGCTCAACGCCGAGCAGATCGACACCCTGCGCGGCAAGCTGGGCGTGGCCGCGCCGGCCGAATGGGATCGCTTCGAGCCGGAGACGCCCGCCGGCCGGCTTTGCCAGGCCGTGGCCGAGCGCCTGCGCGAGCCAGCCAGCCCCTCGGCCCGCGTCGATATTATCGTGCCGACCTCGGTGGTGGGCGCCTTTCCCGAGACGACCAGCACGCAGGATATGTTCGGCCGCGTCCTCACGCGCCTGGCCGATCACGCCCAATTGCGCGAGTACATCGTCACCACCTCGCCCGACGTGTCCATCTCCACCAGCCTGGCCGGCTGGATCAACAAGACCGGCGTGTACTCGCCCCAGGAGGCCGTGGACTACGAAACCGAAACCCAGCGCCTCATGCGCTGGGCCCAACGGCCCTCCGGCCAGCACATCGAGCTGGGCATCTCCGAGATGAACTTGTTTACGCTGCTGGGGATGCTGGGCCTGTCGGCCGAGCTGTGCGGGCAGATGCTGGTGCCCATCGGCACCGTCTACGATCCCTTTATCTGCCGCGGCCTGGACGCGCTCATCTACAGCCTGTACTCCGGGGCCAAGTTTATTTTCGCCGGCACGCCCTCGGGCGTCACGCTTTCGCGCGAGGGCGGCGCGCACCAGTCCACCATCACGCCGTCCATCGGCCTGGAGCTGCCCAAGCTGCGGGCCTACGAGCCGTGCTACGCCCAGGAACTGGAATGGATTTTGCTCGACGCCATCCAGCGCTGCTTCGACCGCGACCACGGCCTGTCCACCTACCTGCGGCTCACCACCCGCCCGGTCGAGCAGAAGCCCTTCAAGGCCGCGCTCCAGCGCCACGGGGAAGAGGCGCTGCGCCAGCAGGTGCTGGCCGGCGGCTACCGCCTGCTCGACTGGCGCGACGCCCCTCCCGCCGCGCGCGCCAGCCTTGACAAGAATTCACCGGCGGTGGTCATCGCCGCCGTGGGGGCGGTGGTGCCCGAGGCCGTGGCCGCCGCCGAGTACTTGTGGGAAGAGGGCGTGGCCGCCAGTGTGCTCAACCTCACCAGCCCGCGCCGCCTGTACGAGACCTGGCGCGCCGAGGCGCGTGAGCCAGGCCACGGTGACGCCGCCATCGACACGCTCATCGGCCCGGACGAGCGCCGCGCCCCCCTCGTCACCGTGCAGGACGGCGCCTCGCACAGCCTGGCCTGGCTGGGCGGCCTGCACGGCGCGCCCGTCACGGCCCTGGGCGTGGACGACTTTGGCCAGTCCGGCGCCCGCGCCGCGCTCTACCAGCAGTTTGGCATCGATGCCATGAGCATCGCCGGCGCGGCCTTTGCGGCCGTGGATCGCGTGTTAGGACTCGCATAACCCTCACCCCGCCCGAAACTGATCCAACCGCTCAAAACTCGTCCCAAAAATCAACCCGCGCACATGCTCGCTGTGCAGAAACCCATTCGGAAAGCCCGGGTTGAACTTCGCCAGCGCGGCCAGGCTCGCCATCTGCTCGTCGGTCAGCCGAAACTCCAGTGCGCCCAGGTTGTCCTGAAGCTGCTTCACCGTGCGGCAGCCCAGGATGGGGATGATGTTGCCCGGCTGCTGCCGCACCCAGTTGATGGCCGCCTGCGCCGGGCAGCGGCCCGATCTCACCGGCCAGGGCCACCACCCGCACCTGCCCTTGCCCGCCGCGGTCGCGGGCTTATTATCCGCGCCCAGCCCAGTCAAGTCATTCGAGGTCGCCCATGCTCATCAACTGGCGCAACACCCTCCGCCAACGTCTTGGCGCCGTCGGCGCGGCTTTCGCCGCCTCGGCCGCCTGCTGCCTGTGCGGCCTGCTGCTGACCTTTGTCGACTCGCCACGCCAGGCCCTGCGCGCCTCCAGCATTGCGCGCCTGCCCGCCATGGCGCCGGCCGACGTCGCCGCGGCCGAGACC
>CAYUYN010000097.1:0-1117 GCA_964449185.1 uncultured Anaerolineales bacterium
CGGCCGCGCGCATGGGCGGCTGAGCAAGTGGTGGGATGGGGCGGAGGCCGAGAAGAACTAGAAATGATACAGAAACTTAATCGTTACATCGGAACCCGGCGCGAAAAGCCTGGGTCATCCCGGCTTCGTCCGCCAGGTGGGTTAAGTTAACCTGGCCCTCCAAGGGAGCGATGCCAGTCACGGTGAGCGTGCCCGGCGTCTGGCTCGCCGCGGAGAAGCTGCGCGCGCTAGCCATGGCCTGCGGCTTCATTTCTGAGCCGGCCAGGATCTGGGCATACCCTTCGCCCATGATGTCAAAATAGCTCTGCTCCGACCGGAACACGGTCAGCGTCAGCCCCTGCGGGTCAAGCGCGTGTTCGCCCAGGGCGACCGGCGCGGCCAACTCCATCGCCAACAACGCGCGGAAGTCGCCCGGCCCTTCGTACATCAGCATGACATCCAGCGCGACGAGCGTGCCGGCCTTGATCGTACGGCAGCCGCCCAGGAATGGATAGACCCAGGCCTCGCCCTGGGCGCTCTCGGCACCCACCGCGTCCACCGGCTTGGTGCTCAACCGGCTAACCTGGGCCCGGCACTGTTCGCCGAGCGCCAGCGGGGTGGCCTCGGTGGTCACGGTCGCCGTCAGGGGGTGAATGCTGTCGGCCCTGGCCAGCGCCACGGCCTCGCCGCGCTCTAAGAGCAGCAGCGACGGCCACCGGAATTGGCCGGGCGGCGAATCCAGTCGCGCGGTTGCGCGCCATTCGCTGGCGCTCAGCAGGTCGAGCAGTTCGGCGCACGGCCGCGCGCTGAGCACGCGCACCGAGCTCTCGCCACCGGTCGCCATTTGTTCGCCGGTCCAGTACAACCCGGGGAAGGCGGCGTAGCTGGCCGACAGGTCCGCGGCTGGCACGAGGGTGGGCGCGGTGAGCGGTGCGCCACCGGCCTCGGCCACTGCGGCCCGCGCCACCTGGACCGGAGGTTGTGCCTGAGCCGCCGGCCGGGTCTGGCAACTGCCCACCGCCAGCATGGCGGCGAGCCAGAATAGGTTATGGGTAGTTTTCAAAGTAGGAGCCTCCGCCGGGACAACGCTCGTCTTCAGGCATCCAGATCACGGTAAAGATGGGGGCGCCCAGGCCCA
>CAYUYN010000097.1:1217-3426 GCA_964449185.1 uncultured Anaerolineales bacterium
TCCCTCACAGGTGTAGGCGTCGAGCAACACCGGCGCGCTGGCGAATACCGCAAACACGTCCTTTTGACCGCGGACGATGTAGATTTCCGTGCCGTGGTAGTCCACGCGAATAGTACGCGTTTGCGAGGGCAGGCCGGCGCGTTGGATGGCCGAAATGGCCAAGTCCCAGGTCTTGCTAGCGGCAAATTCGGCCGGGTTCTTGAGGCCCAGCAGGTCCTTAAGCTTGAAGGGGAAGTCGTCCTTGTCGAGGCTGGCGGTCACAACCGCATAGCCGGTGAACTCGGTGCCTTTGCCGGGCTGGCGCTCGACGGGCGGGTACAGTTCCAGGGTCGAGCGACCGGCCTGGCCGGTGACCTCGCCGCACGAGCCGCAGGAGTCGAGTTTCTTGCTATCGGCCGAGACGGCGGCCAGATATTTGCCCTGGTGGCCGCGGCCGTGCGTCTGCGCCAGCGACCACCGTACGCGGTATCCCACCAGCGGACCGGGCGGCGGCACGTCGATGCCGGCCAGCTTGTAGCAGGCCACCTGCTGTTGGGCGATGGTCGAATCGAAGTAAGCCAGGGCCAGCATCGTTACGTGGGTGGACCGGTCACCTTCCGAGTGCTTGAAGTGGGTGGCGCCACCTTTGTTGTCGTTCAACTCGAGCTGGGCACCCAGCAGCAGCAGCAGCGTGCTCAGCACCGCCGTGCCCTTTTCGTAAACATTAGTAACCTTGCCCAGCGATTCGCGTGCCTGTTCGCTGAGCGCGAACTCCTGCCAGGAGTCGACGATCTGCCCCTTCATAAATTCGAGCATCGTCTCCTGCACCTGGTCGGGCACCTCGAGCGCACGGGCCAGTGCGTCGCAAGGGCCCGGTTGACGGGCAGGGGAATAGCGCAGGCCTCCGTCCTGGCGCGGTGCCAGGGCCAGCGTGGCGGCGCGTGGCAGCGTGCGGCTGGTGGCGTGCGCCAGGATGAGGGCCGTTTGCAGCGGGTCGAATTCGATCAGGCTCAGGTCGGCGCCGGGGTAGAGCACTTCCAGCCGGCGGCCGGCCAGGGCCCGCACTGCCGCGCCGGCCACGGCCGATTCGGCCGGCGCCCCCGGGGCCTTGCCCCATTGTCCCAGGCCGGCCACCAAGACCGTGGGCGGCAGCACGTCCTCGCCATAGCCGATCTCGGCCAGCAGGGCGGCCAGCTGCTCAGGCGTATACGCATCGCCGCGGCGCGTGGCTCGCGCCAGTTCGGCCACCAGGTTAATGTAGATTTCGGCATCGACCAGCACGAACGCGTCAGAGAGAGCAATAACCTGCCCGTCGATCGCCACAAGTGGAAGCCCGCTGCGGCGCAAGAGCTCGGCCGTGGCGGCCAGGGCGGTGCGCTCGTCGGCGCCGTGGATCAGGGCCACCAGGGCTATGGCGGCCTCAGCACTATCGGCCGGCAAGTCGGCGCTAACCGCCGCGATTTCGTCGGCCGTCAACACCGGCTGGTCGGCCAGCGCAGGCGCGGGAGTCGCTGCGCCTTGCGTGGCGTTCGCCTCAGCCGTGGCCGGCGCGGCCGTGGAACCGGCCATGACGGTGGTAGTAGGGATCGGCGTTGGGCCCGCTGGGCCGCTCCGCAGCAGATTGCAGGCCAGGCCGGCGAGCAGCACAACACTCAATGCGATGGCCTGGCGATTATGCAGCCAGGCAGGCTGCCGCCGAGTCTCGACCGAGCGAGAAAACAACGGATCTTTATTCCGGAGTGGCATAGAGCGTCCTCCAAGCACAATCTGCCCGCGTTCCGCGTGATTACCACTTGTTCGATCAGATGAAAGGGGACAATGGCTGCGTGACGCGCGGCTAGCGAAGCAGCCGCGGCAAGTACATCCGTCGTTCGACCTGTACCCTGGTGAGTATGAATTGCCGGCCGGCCGGACTGTTCTCGGGATTGGTGACCGTAATGGTGATAGCGGCCATGCTGACCGCCCCGGCTGACTGGCACGCGAGGACAGCCATCAATCCGATGTGGGACGTATTCTACAGCAAACTGGACGCAAGCTATCCAGCTTCGCGCCAGCAAGTTGGTTCACGTCCGCATGGCTTCCGGTAGGTCGGGACACTGCCACAGCCAGCCGCCCGATCACATCATTTGCGCGCTTATATGGTCGGCGTCATAGGACAGACTGGTTGAGAAGACGATCAGCCGCGTCCGATCGCGTAATGCCGTCCAACGACATCTCGCACTACGGCGAC
>CAYUYN010000097.1:3526-7379 GCA_964449185.1 uncultured Anaerolineales bacterium
CGCTCACGCCGCCGATAGCCGGACGTAGCGAGCCGCGTTGATCGGTCACGAGCGGCGTGCCGGCCGAGTCGTTGCAACTGGATGCGTCACCTTCGTCGATTCCGGGGCTCCCCTGTAGAAGCGCGTGGGTCCGGGTCGAACCGCCGTTGTCGGCCAGCGGGCCAAGCAGCGGAACGCCGGTTGTGGGGGGTATGCCGCTGATCGTGCAAGGTGCGCCGGTGACGCCCACGAAATTGGCGCCTTGGGAGGTGATGGTTCCGGAACAGTCGTCGTCCACCTCGATGATCCCACCGGGTCCAAACGTGTCATGGTGAAAGTTCGCCGCGATAATACTGTTGTCAAAGTTCAAGACGCCTGCTGAATTGGCGACACCGCCGCCGCTGCCGCCGCCAGCGGCGTCGCTGTCCGCACGGTTGTTGGTAACTGTGACATTGAACAGGCTGGTGATGCCGCCGAGGGTGTAAAGCCCTGCGCCCGAGTTGGTGCTGAGGTTGCCCGAGAAAGTGCTGTTGACGATTGATGCTACGCCCACAAAGCTAAAGAGGCCGGCGCCGTTCCGAGCCTGGTTGTTGATGATGCTGCTGCGCGTCACCGTAATGCCGGCGGAGTCGTCAACGTAGATCCCGCCGCCGTCGCCCAGGGTAATGTTGCCGCTGACCGCAGTGTCGGTCATCACGAGTGACCCGGCACCGTGGAAAATGCCGGCGCCAGCCTGGCCTAAAGGGGCGATAATGGTATTGGTGCTGACAGTGCTGCCGGAGATCGTCAGGTTGCCCTCATTGTAGATACCCCCGCCCGTCGCCGTTACGCCGCTGAACGCTGTATTCCCCTGCACGACGCTGTTCGAGAGATTCAGCGTCGCCCCGTTGTTAATATAGATGCCCCCGCCACGGTCGACCGCCATGCCCTTGACTATTTTGACACCGGAAATGTTTACTGTCCCGGCCCGGATGTCGAAGACGCGGTCCGCGGTCATGCTGCCGTTGCCGTCGATGATCGTGCTGGCCGGGCTGGCGCCCGCGATAGTCACGGTGCCGGTGATGTCGAGGTCGCCGCCCCCGCTAGGAGTCAAGACATAGGTCCCGGCTGGGACGATGATCGTGTCGGCATTGGTGTTGGCACTGGCTTCCTGGATGGCGGCGCGCAGCGTACACACGTTATCGCTCGGCGGCGTGTCGCAAAAACCGTCGCCAATAATGGCGTCATTCACGTCCGCGGTGCTGTTGACGGTGAAGGCGTCAGGGGCGGCCTGCATGGCGCGGCTGGCCAAGCCAAGGGGGAAAAGCACCAACCAGGGAAGTAGAACTGCGAGCCAGCGTCGGGGCATGGGTGTCTCCGTGCTTGTCACAAGCCTGCGCGGGTCGTTGAACCTAGAGCGGGTTCCCATTGAGTGTACGGCGCGCATTGCCAAACCGCTGCCAGGGCGTTCAATTGAACGCCCCTACCCGCCGTAAACGCGAGCGGAACCCGCTCTAAAGGTAGATTACTGCTGCCCTGTGAGGAAAGTCTGAAACCAAGTCGGCCCGATGCCTTGCGTTCGCTTGCCTTTTGGGCGCCAAACGAATAGAATTGTAAGTGAGGCCGGCAGTCTCGCCGCGCCTTTTTTAGGTCTGTGCCCGCGAGCGAAGGAAGCACTTATGCTGACCCAAGCACACCAACAGTTCTACCAGGACAACGGCTATGTGGTGGTGTCCGGGCTGTTCAGCCGCGCAGAGGCGGATCACCTGCTTGAGCATTACATGACCGTGCGCCAACAGCCGCGGCCAAACGACGACACGGAGATTGTCGTCAGCGGCGATGACCCCATCAAGCGCTACCCGCGCCTGATCAAGCCGCACCTGTGGGACGACCTGTCGCGGCGCTGGATGCTGGACGAGCGCCTCCAGCACTGCCTCACCGGGCTGCTGGGCACCGAGCCGTACGCGGCCCAGACCATGGTGTACTTCAAGCCGCCGGGCGCGCGCGGCCAGGCACTGCACCAGGACAACTACTACCTGCGCGTGCACCCCGGCACGTGCATGGCGGCCTGGCTGGCGCTGGACGATTGCGACGAAGCCAATGGCTGCCTGGAGGTCGTGCCGGGCAGCCACGCGTGGGACATTCTCTGCACGCAGGAGGCCGACACCACCATCAGCTTTACCTCGGTCACCGTGCCGATCCCGGACGGGCAGTCGGCGCGGCCCGTGCTGATGCAGGCGGGCGACGTGATGTTCTTCAACGGCTCGATCGTGCATGGCAGCCATCCCAATACCACGGCCGATCGCTTTCGCCGGGCGCTGATTGCGCACTATGTGGAAGGCACCGCCGAGCAGGTGTCCAAGGGCTATCAACCCCTGTGGCGCATGGACGGCAGCCAGTTGGTGTTGGGCTCCAGCGAGATCGAAAGCAGCACCTGCGGCGTGTGGGTGGAGCGGGGGGGCGAGCCGGTGATTGAGATGACCGGTGAGGAGCTCCAGGTCCGCCGCCGCGGCGAGTAGGGCCTCGATTGACAAACACGGCCGCCGGCGTCGCCGAGGCCAGTCCAGGCCAGTGCCCACGGGCAAAGGAAGTGTCTATGCTGACCGAAGCGCACGTGCAGTTCTACCAGGACAATGGTTACGTGGTGGTCCCGGGGGTTTTCAGTCCCGACGAGGTGGCGGGGCTGCTCGACCACTACATGACCCTGCGCCAATCCCCACGGCCGGGCGATGATACCGGCATCAGCATCGGCGGGGACGACCCCATCAAGCGCTACCCGCGCATGATCCAGCCCAACCGCTGGGACGAGCGGTCGCATCGTTGGATGCTGGAGGAGCGGCTGAAGGTCTGCCTGACGGGGCTGCTCGGCCGCGAGCCGTATGCCGTCCAGACCATGGTGTACTTCAAGCCGCCGGGGTCGCGCGGGCAAGCGCTGCACCAGGATAATTACTACCTGCGCGTCCAGCCGGGCACCTGCATGGCGGCCTGGATGGCCCTGGACGACTGCGACGAGGCCAATGGCTGCATGCAGGTGGTGCCCGGCAGCCACGCGTGGGACATGCTCTGCACGCAGGAAGCGGACACGACGATCAGCTTCACGGATGTGACCGTGCCGCTGCCGCCCGGGACTTCCGCGCGCCCGGTGCTGATGAAGGCCGGCGACATCCTGTTCTTCAATGGCTCCATCGTACACGGCAGCTACCCCAACGCCACCGCCGACCGCTTCCGGCGGTCGCTGGTGGCCCATTACATCGAGGGGGATTCGGAGAAGGTGTCGAAGAGCTACCAGCCGGCCTACCGCATGGATGGGAGCCTGCTGGAGCTGGAAGGCAGCCTGGGCGGCAGCACCTGCGGCGTGTGGGTGGAGAAGGAGGGTGTGCCCGCCATCGAGCTGAGCGGGCAGCAGACGGCCACGCATCGCCCGCACGAGTAGGGCCGCTTACGGACTGATCCAAAAACGCCAGGGCAGCGCGCTGCCCTGGCGTTTTTGGTTGAGGTCGGAGGCCCAATCTCCCACTTCCCCAAAACGCCCTCTTGCGGTAGATTCTAACCGCGTCCTAACGTTGTCAATGTCAAAGGAGCGCCGGATGTCGGGAAAGACCCTCTTCAGAGCGGCCCTCGGCCTGGCCGCTCGACCTGGCCACGACCACCGGCGACGGCATCTACACCCTGACCCTGCCGACGCCGGTCAACAACGTTTTCAAGGCGCGGCTGTATGTGCAGGTGGCCGATAACCAGGGCAATATCACGCGCGTGGTGCGCACGTTCTCGGTGCTGACGAAGATGGTGTATCTGCCGCAGGTGACGCGGTAGGGCGGGGTTAAAAGGAACGGGGTGCTGCTGCGCGAGCTTAGCTCGCGCACCAGCACCCCGCATTCTCTTTCCGGGGCTGGGC
>CAYUYN010000097.1:7479-11721 GCA_964449185.1 uncultured Anaerolineales bacterium
AACTTGTGCACGCACTGCCCAAACTCCGGGAACTTATCCGGCGAGAATTCGGCCAGGACGTTCTTGTTGCGCGGCGCCCAGGTTTGCCCGCCGTCGTCGCTGCGGTAGACGCCCGCCGCCGAGACCGCGATGTACATGCGCTGTTTGTCGCGCGGGTCGAGCACAATGCTGTGGAGGGTCAGCCCCCCGGCGCCGGGCATCCACTGGCCGCGGTGTGGGTGATCGTAGAGGCCTTCGTTGAGCGTCCAGTTTTCGCCGCGATCGGTGGACTTGAACAGCGCGGCGGGCTGGATGCCGGCGTAGAGCACGTCCGGCTCGTCGGCTCGCCCTGGCTGGATGTTCCAAACCTTGAGCACCTCTTCGGGCGTGGTCGGCAGGGGCTGGCTCGAGAAAGCCTCTTCGACGGTGCCGGGCGGCCGGCCGGAGCCCGACGGCCGCGGGAACTTGGGCGCTACCTTGGCCGGGGTCCAGGTCTGGCCGAGGTCGTCGGAGTAGTGGGTGTTGGGGCCAAACACAAAATGGTTGACGGCCGCGTGCAGCCGCCCGTCGCGCTGGTCCATGGTCATGTGCATCATGTTCCAGCCCTTGAACAGGACGTCGCTCACCGACCATTCCTGGCGGGCACGGTCACTGGTGAAAATGAACCCACCCTTGCGGGTGCCGACCAGGACGCGTACTTGAGGTTGACTGCTCATTAGGGAACCTCCTTGATCGAGTGAGGGGACTAGAATAGTGTGTTCGCGCACGACAACTTTGTGTCTCGGCGAGTATATAGGACATTTGATCTTTTTCAGCTTAAATTTTACGAATGAGCCGAGAAATAGGCAGGCCGGGGTTACGGGCCATTTCGTCACCGCGGGGAAATCAAAGGCCGCCGGATTACAGCCTGGAAAGGCTGTCGTCCGGCGGCCTTTGTGATACAACGGCAACGAGAGACGTATGCGGGACTCACCCCTCGAGCGGGCGAGTCCCCTGGCGCTACGAGTTAGTAGTCGCCGGCGTAGACCAGTTCCCCGTAGTAACGACCACCGCTCGCCGAGTTAGGATCGCCAGCAAAGCCATAGATGGCCGGCTGAGCGTCTGCCTTGCTGCGCACTTGGCTGATAATGTTGCTGGGCGTGCCGGAGCATTGGCCGCTGCTCAAGCACAGGGCGACGACCCCGGCCACGTGCGGCGAGGCCATGCTGGTACCCGAAATAGTGTTGTACCCGCCGCCCTTCCAGGTGGAGTTGATGCACACGCCCGGCGCGGCAATCGTATGGGCCTGATCGGCGGACAGCGTGGCGAAGTTGCTGAAGTCCGCGGCCGTATCGTCCACATCACTACGGCAGGTCGGGGCCGCGCCGCCACCTGGCTGACCGTTGAAGTCGGCCATGGCGGTTACCGACAGCACCTCGTTGTAGGCCGCCGGCACAAAGCCCGCCATGTCGGCGCCGCTGTTACCGGCTGCCACGACGTAGGTGACGCCGGCAGCGACTGAAGCGCAGATCGCCTTATGTAGGGCGTCATTGTTGCTGTTGCCGCAGTTGCCGTCGTCAGAGCCGCTACCGCCGAGGCTCATGTTGGCTACCTTGATGCCCTTGCTGGCGGCATTCGCGGTGACCCAGTCGATGCCACAGACCACCGAGGACCAACTGCCAGATCCGTTGTTGTTCAGCACGCGTACCGCATAGAGGGGCGCGCCCGGCGCCACGCCCACAACGCCGGTGGTGTTGTCCTTGCCGGCGACCGTGCCGGCCACATGCGAGCCATGGCCATTGCCGTCATCGAAGCTACGGCCGGTGGAGCAGTTCTTGCCGCCCACGACATTCAGGTCGGGATGGTCGATGTCGATACCGGTATCAATAATGGCCACGGCCACGTTGACACTCCCAGAGCCATTGCCGGAGAGCTGGCTGCTGGCATCGGCCTGGATGCGATTGACGCCCGTGGGCAAGGTCTGAGCGGTGGCCCAAACTTCACGATCTTCGGAGACAAAGGCCACGCGGGGATCGGACTGCACCGCCGAGAGCCGGGCCGCAGGGATGGTGGCGGCGTAGCCGCGCAGGGCGTAGCGATAGGTGTGGAGCAGGCCCAGGCCGTGGGCGCGGGCCATATCGTTGGCCGCCGCGGCCGGGTCGGCCACAGAGTCCTTGAAGACCACAATGTATTGACCGGGGATAGCGCCGGCGGAGGGGGCGCTGGCGGCGGCTGGGCGGACGACGCCGAGGGTTGAGAGGAGCAGCATGGCAGCAAGCAGGACAGTGCCGAGACGCTTGAACATAGACTCCGCCTCCTTTGGCGGTGAGTGTGACTGGCATCCCTGGAGAACAAACGAAGCAGGCGCTGAATGACGGCGTGCTTTAGCCCATGAGAACTCCTTTTGGCCAGGAATTTAGGGGCGGGTTGAGACGGCGCCGAAGCCGTCAGGCGCAACGGTCACCTTAGAATACCAGAGATTCGCGGCCGGAATAATGCAACTTTACTTACATTTTCCTTCCAGCAGTATCAGCCGTCGGCGGCGTTTGGCCGAGAGGACTGGGGCGGTGCGGCCTCAGTTGACGCGCGGCACCGGCGGGGTAGGTGAGCCGGTGGTCGGTACAGGCTGGGTCGGTACGAACGTTGGCACCGCAGTGGGTTGGGCTGTGGGTGGACCCGCGTTGGTGGGAACCTGGGTGGGCTGGTGCTGTGTCGCGCGCACGGTCTTGTGAGTTTGACTTACCCTTGCCCCGCGGTCGCCCTACCCGTAGGGTTTTTGATTCTTATGGAACACAATCTTTCACCCGAACAGTTCATACGCCGGGCGGTGGAACTCTCCCGACAGGCCGAAGGACGTACCAGCCCCAATCCAATGGTTGGCGCCGTAATCGTTCTCCACGGTGGCATTGCCGGCCAGGGCTATCACCGCCGCGCCGGCGAAGCGCATGCGGAAGTCGAAGCGCTGCGCCAGGCCGGCGAACTGGCACGGCCGCCATCGACCAAGCCGCGCCGTTGGCCGGGCTGGCGGACGACTATGACGACCATCCCCAGCCCGCCGGTGCGGCGCCGGACGTGGGCGCGGACGAGCGCAACTCTACGCCGTTTGTGCCGTCGTTCTGGCTGTATTTGCCGGTGCTGCGCCGGTAAGAGGGAGGGGGCTAAGTTGGCCACTGGAAGTTCTTACCACTTTCCGCTCCCGCCGGATCGCCAGATCCGGCGGGAGCAGGTAGCCAAGGACTTCTGATCACCGACTTACGGCTGGTCAATCGCGCGCAGGCCACTTTCAGCCATACTCCCCGGCTGATCCTCCGGCACAAGTATTGCACTGGGAGCCGTGAATCGGCTGTTTTTTGGATGAGGTATGGGCATATTGAAGTCCAAGCGGGTGCGCGTGCTGGCGGCGGCCGGCGTGCTGCTGGTGCTGTGCGCGGGGGCCATGCGGCTGGGCCGGTCTTTCGGCGCGGCGGCCGCGGCCACCGAGTTCTTTGTGCTCGACGTGCGCGGCGACCAGGTGTTGGGCCTGCTGTTGCCCGACCGGGCGCTGACCCTGCGCGACCTGACCGGCCAACATGACCTGGACGCGCGCGCCCTCTCGGCTGTCTTTCTGAACTCGGGCGAGATCGCCTATGTGACCGACGATCTGGCCTTGCGCCGGCTAAATCCCGCCACGGGCGCGGCGGCCGAACTGCTGCCCCCAGCCAGCGCTAATGCCCCGCTTTTCCTCAGCCTCGATGGCCGCTCATTAGCTTATCTCAAGCCGCGTGACCTGGCCAGCCGCGAGGACGGGGTGCTCGTCCCGCTGAGCAACGGCATCGCGGTGCTGAACCTGGAGAGCGGCGTCGAACAGACCCTGCTGGAAGTGCCCGACGTTACCGTCAACCTTTATGGCTGGGCAGGCGACCGGCTGTTGGTGCAAATTCCCACCTGGGACCCGGTGAACCTGACGCTGCCGAAAGTTCTCCAATTGGCCGCGCTGGAGGTTACCGCTTCCCCCCTGGTCCCCACGCCGGTGGCCGAACTGCCCGCCCAGGCGTCCAACACCCGCTATCCGCAAACATCGTTCGATCAGCGGTTTCTGGCCTACGAGACGGAAGACGGTGTGGTCGTGGCCGCGCTGGGCGCCTCAGACGCCACCTACGCCGTCTACAGTGGTGTGAACGGACCCCAATGGACCGAAAACGGCCTGACGGTGGCCCAGGGCGGCACGCGGGCGGCCCTCGACTGGTCGGAGACCGAGGTGGCCCAGCCGGCCCCGGCCGTAGGCCCGCTGGCCTGGCCGCCCGC
>CAYUYN010000098.1:0-3266 GCA_964449185.1 uncultured Anaerolineales bacterium
CGGGGCGGCGCCGCGCCGGGCGGGAAACCGCCCAGGTGGTGGGCGGCGCGCTCGGCCACGGCGGCGGCGTCCACATCGCCGACCACGATCAGCGCCATGTTGTTGGGCAGGTAGTGGCGCTGGTAGAAGTCCAGCAGGTCGGGGTAGCGGATGCGGCGCAGCGACTTATCTTCGCCGATGACCGGCAGCAGCAGCGAGCTCTTGGGATACAGCCGGTGCTTGACCGCGCGGAAAACGTTCCAGCCCAGCCCCAGGTCCTCGATCAGCTCCCCCACCGACTCAAACGCGCCGATCTCCCCGCCCTTCTCCTCGATGATGACTTGGCGCTCTTTCTTGAATTTCTCTTCGCTCAACCGCGGGCGGAAGACCACCTCGCCCAGCCACTCCAGGCCCAGGTCCAGGTCTTCGGCCTTGAGGTGCAGCCAGAGCACGGTGTCTTCGTGCGCGGTGCGGGCGTTGGCCTCGCCGCCGCGGCGCCGGATGAGGTCGACCACTTCCTGCTCGCTCCAGCGCGCCGTGCCGGTAAAGAGCATGTGCTCCAGAAAGTGGCTCAGGCCGTTGTTGGCCTTGGTCTCGTGGCGCGAGCCGACCGGGATCTGCAGCAGCAGGATGACCGTGGCCGTGCCCGGGCGCGGCTTGACCCACACGCGCAGGCCGTTGGCCAGGCGCGAGCGGTGGAGGTCAAAGAGGCTGTCTGCGGGCTGAGGGGCAGTCGTTTTCACGGGAGATGAATGATAACAAATTACGCTCTTCTGTGACGGGCTCCTTCGAATAATAACACCGCCGCCGCCACGGCCGCATTCAGGGACTCGGCCTTGCCCGACATAGGGATATGGACGGCATTGGGCGCGAGGCGGTGGGCGGCGTCGCCGGGGCCGGCGACCTCGGAACCGATAATGAGGCCGGTGGGCTGGCGCCAGTTCAGGCGGTCGTAGGCGGTGCCGGCGTGCGCCTCGGCCCGCCACAGCGTCAGGCCCGCCAACGCGGTGGCCAGCTCATCCCAGCCGGCTTCGACCATGGGCACATGAAAGTGCGCGCCCACGGCCGCCCGCACCACCTTGGGGTTGTAGGCGTCCACGGTGCCGGGCGCCAGGAACACGGCCTGCACCCCGGCGGCGCTGGCGGTGCGCAGCACGGTGCCCAGGTTGCCGGGGTCAGCCAGCCGGTCAAGCACCAGGGCCCAATTGAGCGGAATAGGCACGGTGCTGGACGGCAGGGCCAGCACGGCCAACAGGCCGGGCGGGGTTTGGTTTTCGGAGGCGGCGGCCATGACCTCGGGCGAGACGGTCTCAATGGCAGCGCCGAGCTTTGCCAACTGGTTGAGCGCCGCGCGGCCGCGGCCATCGAGGCGGTCGGTGTGCAGCACCAGCCGGGCCGGCACTTGCGCGCGCACGGCCTCTTCGGCCAGGCGCACGCCCTCGACCACGAAGGCCTGCTCGGCCTTGCGCTCAGCGCGCTTCGACTGGAGTGCGCGGACGAGCTTGATTTTGGGATTGGAGGCGGAGGTGATCAAGAGAGATTACCTGGCCGCATGTGCCGCTCGAATGCGCGCCGGAAGACTTCCACGGTCTCGGCATCAATCAGGGTAAAGCGGATCTCCCGCAGAGGCGAGGCGGGGTGGGCGGCGCAAAAGTCCAGGGCGGCCTGGAGGGCGATGTGCGCGCCCTGCTCCTTGGGAAAGCCAAAGATGCCGGTGCTGATGGACGGAAAGGCCACCGAGCGGAAGCCCTGCGCGTGTGCCAGCTCGAGCGCGCCGGCGTAGGCGTTGCGCAGGTGGCCGGGCTCGCCGTTCGCGCCGCCGTGCCAGACCGGGCCGACAGCGTGGATGATGGCTTTGGCCGGCAGCTTGCCCGCGCCGGTGAGCGCCGGTTGCGTATGGCTGGCCGGGCCGTGCTGGTCGACCCAGGCATCGCTCTCAGCCTGGAGGCTGGGGCCGCCGCGCCGCACGATCGCGCCCGCCACCCCGCCGAGGTGCGCCAACTGCGCGTTGGCAGCGTTCACGATCGCGTCCACCGCCGCCTCGGTGAGATCGCCCTGCTCAAGGGCGAGCACCTGGCCGGAGGGCAGCGTGTGTTCGAGGAGGCGGGTGGACATGGGGGGATTATAGCAGTGTGGGGGTGCAGGCGTGGACATGTGGACGTATGGACGTCTGGAAGCCTGGACGTGTGGACGTAAGAGGCGGGAGCGCCGTTAGCGATGCTTCGTGAAATTCGTGGCCAAAGGTTTACGGGCGTTAAACAAAACCGCCCTCTCGCGAGGGCGGCTTGTTCAGTCGTGCAGTCGGTCGGGAAGCTGCTGATTAGGCGGCGATTGCCTTGGCGACGTCGACCACCTTGGCAAAGACGCGGGGGTCGCGAACGGCCAGGTCGGCCAGGGCCTTGCGGTCCAGGTCGACGTGGGCCTTCTTGAGGCCATCGATCAGGCGGCTATAGGACAGGCCGTTGAGCCGGGCGCCGGCGTTGATGCGCGCAATCCACAGGCGGCGCAGGTCGCGGCGGCGGTTGCGGCGGTCGCGGTAGGCATACCACAGGCTGTGGAGCATCGCCTCGTTGGCGCGCTTGAACAGGCGGTGGTAAGAGCCGCGCTTGCCCTTGGCGAGCTTGAGCACTTTCTTGTGACGCAGATGGGGGCGGGATCCGCCCTTTACACGAGCCATTTCTTCACTCCTGCCAACGGCTTGCGGCCCATACAGTGAGTGCGCCTTGCTGGGCGCCGTATGTGTTCGTGCCGTAAGTCGCCAACACTAAATCACAACCGATAACAACGGCGGGGTAGGGGCAGCGCGCGCCGTACACTCAATGGGAACCCGCTCTAGGCCGGCGGGTTCGCCTTGTACTTGCGCATGTAGGGCGCCAGGCGCTTGATGCGCTTGATGAAGCCCGAGCCCCGCACGGGGATCATATCCGACAACTGGGCCTTGCTGCGCGCCGAGGTGCGGCGGCGCAGGTGGCTCTTGCCGCCCTTGGTGCGGACCACAATGCCGGTCCCCGTCATGCGGAAGCGCTTGGCGGTGGCCTTGTGGGTCTTCAGCTTGGTCTTGCCTTTAAGCTTGGGTTTGCGTGGCACGTGCGACTCCTTTCGTTCAGAGTTCCCGACCGACAAAATTCACCGGGGCGGTGGGCCCCGGTGCGACTGACTTATTAGGCTGCGTCTGCGTTCTCAGACTTTCCGGCGACACGGCCGGCATCACTTGCCCGGCGTTCATGGTGACTTAGGCTGCGTCTGCGTTCTCAGACTTTCCGGCGACACGGCCGGCATCACTTGCC
>CAYUYN010000098.1:3366-11628 GCA_964449185.1 uncultured Anaerolineales bacterium
GCATCACTTGCCCGGCGTTCATGGTGACTTAGGCTGCGTCTGCGTTCTCAGGCTTTCCGGCGACACGGCCGGCATCACTTGCCCGGCGTTCATGGTGACTTAGGCTGCGTCTGCGTTCTCAGGCTTCTCGGCCGGCTCGCCCTCCGGCTTTTTCTCGACGGGCTTGACGCGGCGCGGGTTGGGCCCCAGCACCATCAGCATGGTGCGCCCTTCCAGGTCGGGCATCTGCTCGACGATGGCCACATCCGACAGTTCCTTGGCGATGTCCATCAGATCCTGGCGCGCAATCTGCGGATACGTGATCTCGCGGCCGCGGAACTTGACGCGGACCTTAACTTTCTTGCCTTCTTCCAGCCAGCGGCGCGCATCGCGCACCTTGAAGCCGGCGTGGTGATCGGTGGTTTTGGGCCGCAGCTGGATCTCTTTGATTTCGATCATCTTCTGCGACCGGCGGGCTTCCTTGTCCTTCTTGGACTTCTCGTACAGGAATTTCCCGTAGTCCAGGATGCGGCAGACCGGCGGCACCGCGGTGGGGCTGACTTCCACCAGGTCTTTGTTGGCCTCGCGCGCAATGCGCAGGGCCTCCTGGATAGTGATCACGCCCAGGTTCTCGTTGTTGGGCCCGATGACCCGGACTTCCCGAGCCCGAATTTGTTCGTTGAGGCGATAGTCTGAAGCGCTGATTGGCAGATCCTCTTCTACTGCTAGTGGGTGGGCATTAACGACTCAGCCGCCCCAGACGCGCGGGCGGCGGCAGTTTCACGGAGGGCATGATACCATGCCGGGGGCGGAAGAGTCAAACCGTGTGGGGGTGTGGGTGTATGGGTGTATGGGGGAGCGGAGGACGGGCTATCCACAAGCTAAATCGAACGCCACCGCTTAATAGCCGAAGCCCGAAAAATCCAGGCTAAACACGGGCCGGGTCTCGCCGGTGGGCAGGCCGCGGAAGTTGCGCAGGGTCAGGCGCGGGCCGTAGCCGTGGAGCAGCAGGGCGTCGTAGTCATCTTCGTCCAGAAAGCCTAGCTGGCGCAGGGCCTCCAGCACCACCACGGGCACGGCCCGGCCGCTGCCATCGGCGATTTTGAGCGCCAAACCCAGGGCCGGCGAGCCGGGCCGCAGGGCGCCGGCCGCCAGGGCCAGGCCGTGGTAGCCCTCGGCGCCGCTCTTGGCGGCCAGCAGGCCCGGCCGGCGGCGCATGAGCTCGGTATCAAAGCCGCCCGGCCCGCTCACCATCTCGGGGTAGGCTGTCATGGCGAAGAAAATGGTGCGCAGCGCGTTGGCCCGCCGCCTGGGCAGGCGCAGGGGGTCGGCCAGGCGGGCAAAGGCCGTGGCGGCGTTCACCAGCGGCACGGCAAAATTGGGCGCCGAGCAGCCATCCACGCCCACCAGCACCTCGGCCGGGGCCAAGTCGCACAGCTCGGCAAAGGTCTTCAGGATCAACTGCTGGACCGGGTGCTGCGGGTGGACGTAGTTGGCCAAGGGCCAGTCGTGGTGGCGAGCCAGCACCAGCATGCCGCTGTGCTTGCCCGAGCAGTTGTGGCGGTTGGCGGTGGGGCCGCCCGGGTCCAGCGCCAGGCGCCGGGCCGTGTCGGCATCATAGGGCTCGTGCACCCCGCAGGCCAGGTCGGCCTCGCTGGCGCCGATCTTCTCCTGGATGCTGGCGGCGGTCTCGGCGTGCATGTCCATGCCCTTGTGCGAGGCGCACGTCAGCGCGATCTCGCGCGGGCTGAGGTCGTAGACCTCGGCAGCGCCGGTCTCGACCATGGGCACGGCCTGGAACGGCTTGGCCGTTGAGCGCATAAACGTGACCGCCTCGGGGTCGCCGTAGGACGCAATCAGGCGGCCCTGATTGTCGGCAATGGCCAAGGCCCCGGCGTGCAGCGACTCCACGATGCCGCCACGGGTAAGCTCGAGCAAGGGCAGGTAGGACACGTTCCGTCAGCCGTAATCGTCAGGAACGCACGGCGGCCTGGCGGTCGTAAAGCTGTTCCAGGCCCACGCGCAGCCGGCGGGTGTAGTGGTCGCGCAGGGCGGCCGGCACCTCGAACTGCGCCAGCAGATCTTCGGCGGCCGTGGCCGCGTCGGCGCGAGTCTTCTTGCCGCGCATGAGGCTCTCCAACTTGCGGCGCACCAGCTTCAGAAAGCTCTCCATCGCCTTCACGCCCGTCTTGTCGGTGGGCGCGCCGCGGCCGGGCACGATGATGTGCGCGGGGTACTTGGCCTTGCGCAGCTCGGCCAGGCTCGCCAGCCACTCGTCCAGGTTGGCGTCGGCCATGGGCGGGGGCACGCCCACGGTCACAGCATCGCCGGTGAAGACGATCTGCGCGGCCGGCAACTCCACCCAGATGGCGCCGGCCGCCTGGCCGGGCCGCCGCACCAGGTGGATTTCGTGGCTGCCGGCGATCAGCGTCATGCGGTCGGTGAAGGTGATCTGCGGCGGCACCAGACGCACCCCGGCCAGGTCGGCCGCCAGGTCGGCGTCGGCGCCGGCCTCCGACAGGCCGCCCTTGAACAGCTCGGGCATCTGGCGCAGGCGCTCGGAGGTGCTCTCGTGGGCGATGACGGGCGCCTCGAACCACTGGTTGCCCAGCATGCGGTCGCGGTGGTGATCCAGGTTGATCAGGTACTTCACCGGGAGCTGGCTCAGTTGGGCGAGCTTCAGGCGCCAGCGGCGGGCGTCGGCCGGGTGCGTGGGCGCGTCGATGCAGATGAAGCCCTCCGGCGTGACAATGGCGCCCACGGTCACCCCGGCGTAGCCGGACTCCACGTAAATGTCTTTGGCCAATTTCTGCATCAAGACTCCTTCAGGGATGCTCAGTCGCCGGGCGACGCCACGCCCGGGTTAGCGGCCGGGGCGAGCGCCGCCAGCGCTCCCTCGCGCGGCAGGATGAAGTGAAAGGTGGCGCCGCCATCGAGGCCGCTCTCCACCCAGATGCGGCCGCCGTGGGCCTCGACCGCCAGCTTGCAGAAGGCCAGCCCCAGGCCCAGGCCCTTGGGCGCGGCCTGGCGCTGCACCCGCGCAAACTTGTCGAAGATGCGGGCCTGGTCTTCGGCGAGGACGCCGGGCCCGGTATCGTGCACGCTGATGATCACCTGTGTGGGCGCGGGCGCCGCGCTGAGGGTGATGGCGCCGGCCGGCGGGGTGTACTTGACGGCGTTGTCCAGCAAATTAATCACCACCCGCCGCACCAGCTCCACATCCAGGGGCAGCACGGGCAGGTCGGGGCCGGGCGCGCGCCGCAACTGGAGGCCCTTGGCGGCGGCCATGGGCTGCACCTGCTCCAGGGCTTCGGTCAAGACCTCGCCCAGGTCGGCCGGCGCGCGGTTGAGCTGCACCTCGCCCGCCTCCAGGCGGCGCAGGTCGAGCAGAGAGTCTACCAGACGCGAGAGGCGCGTGGCGGCGCGCGTGGCGATGGAGAACAGCGAGGTGAGCAGCGGCTTATCGTCGGCCTGTAGGGCGCTGCCCATCAAATCCAGTGACGACAAGATGTTGCCCAGCGGGCTGCGCAGGTCGTGGATGATCATGCTCATCAGGTCGTTGCGCAGCTCTTCCAGGGCCAGCCGCTCGGACAGGTCGTGCTGCACCCATTGGATGAACTGCTGCCCGCCGCGCTCGATGAGCTTGGCGTGCACTTCCACCGGCACCTCGACGCCCGCGCGCGTCATGATGCGCGTTTCATAATTGATGGGCTGGCCGTTGAGCAGGGGCGTGTAGCGGCCGGACTTGAGCGAATCGGTGCGCACGCGGTGCAGGTGGGTGATACGCCGGCCCACCAACTCCTGGCGCGCGTAGCCAAAAAAGGCGCTGGCCTGGCGGTTGACGTCGCTGATGTTGCCATCCAGGTCGCTGATGAGAATTGGGTCGACGCTGTCTTCGAACAAGCCCACAAAGCGGTTCTCGGCCGCCTGGAGCTCGGCCACGCGCCGGGCCTGGGCAATGGCGGTGCCGGCCAGGGAGGCCAGGCTGTCGAGCTGCTCGAGGGTCTCGGGGTCGAAGGCGCCGCTGGCCGGGTTGACCGCCTCGATGACGCCGATGGCCCGGTTGCCGATGCGGATCGGCACGCAGGCCAACGCTTTGGTGACAAAGCCGGTGCGCGCGTCCACGCCCTCAAAGAAGCGCGGGTCGCTGCGCACATCGGGCACGATGATGGGCTCGTTGTTGAGCGCCACCCAGCCGGCAATGCCGGCGCCCATCTGGATGGATACGCCGCGCAGGTAGTCGGCCACCGGGCCAACCGCTTCCTTGAAGACCAGGCGGCTGCCGTCCACCAGCGCCAGCATGGCGCCTTCCATGCCCAGCCACTCCTGGGCGTGGCGCACCACCAGCCGCAGCACCTCGCCCAGCTCGGGCGTGCCGTTGATGGTCTCGGCCGTGTCGGCCAGCGCGCGCAAGCCGTAGGCGCGGCGCTTGCTCTGGGCATACAGGCGCGCGTTGAGCACCGCCACCGCGGCCTGCTCGGCAAAGGCCGCCACCAGGTGGCCGTCGTCCTCGGTGTAGGCGCCGGCGTGCCGGCTGTCGACCGAGAGCAGGCCCATCACCTGGTCCTGCACGATCAGGGGCGCGCCGATCCACGAGCGGATGGCCTGGATCTCGGGCAGCGCCGTCGGCACCCACTCGGGCGAGCGCAGCACGTCATCGAGCACCAGGCTGCGGCGCTCGCGCAGCACGCGGGCCGAAACGCCCTGCTCGGCGTCGAAGCACAGCTGCATCACCGCGTCCGGGTCGGCAAAGCCGCGCGCCGCCGCGACGCACAACTGGCCGGCCTGAAACAGCAGCACCGAGGCGCTGTCGTAGGCCACCACCCGGCCGAGCTGCTCCAGCACCAACGACAGCACCTCGCGCAGGTCCAGGGTGGCGTTGAGGGTGCGGGCCACCTCGCGCAGGGTGTTGCTGAGGGCGTGCGCGCGGTGCTCCGCGTCAAACAACTGGGCGTTCTCAACGGCCATGCCGGCCTGGGCGGCGATGGCATCCACCAGGGCCAGGTCATCGGCGTTGAAGCCGGCCACGGGCAGCCGGCCAATCGTGATGACGCCTACCACGCGCTCGCGTCCCATCAGGGGCGCGGAGATGACCGACTTGGGGCTGGACAGCCAGCTATCCTGCGGCTGGTACCAGCGCGGGTCGGCGGAGGTGTTGGGGATGAGCACGGCCTGCTTCTGGCGGGTGACCCAGCCGGCCAGCCCGTGGTCAAGCAGGGACTGTAGATGATCGTGGTGGGTGGGCTGAAGACTGCCGTCGATAAACAGCGCGGAATGCGAGAGGCGGCCATGAGCATCGAAGACCATGAGGCTGCCCGAATGGCCCTGGACGCTGCCCAGGGTCTGCTGGAGCAGACTGGGCAACAACTGATCGAGCGGTTGGCGGCTGGCCAGCGCGCGGCTGATTTGGTAGAGGATGGCCAGGCGCGCGCGCTCCAAGCCGGGCTGGCCGCGCGCTATCTCAGACGCCATTTCCGGCCGCCCACTGTTCGACGAGTTCATCGACGAGGCTGACGTAGTCCACCACCTGGCTGACGCGCTCCTCGTGGACGGCCGGGTCGGCCAACTGCAAGTGCCCGAGGAACGCGCGCCACTGCTCGGTGTGCTGCGCGTCGTTGGGCATGTTGACGCGGCAGGCGTTCCAGGTGGCCAGCATCAGCCAGACCATGTCGGCGGCGCGGTCGGCCTCGATCTGCGCGCGGAAGCCGCGCTCGTAGATGGTGCGGCGCGCGGGGTGGATCAGCTCGTCGGCCGTGACCTGGCCGGCGCGGTAGGCGGCCAGCCAGCCGGCCAGCAGCCCCTCCGCCACCGGGCGCTCCACCTGCGGGCCGGCCAGCAGCGCCAGGAAGCCGTCGTACAGGTCGGCGCGCCGCAGCTTGCGCGCGGCCGTCTCCAGCTTCATCACCAGCCGCCGGCCGCCGCCGGGGAAGGCGGTGAGGGTGATGGCGGCGTTGGCGGCATAGAGCAAGGCCTGGGCATAGTTGGCCAGGGTCACCGGCGCGTCCGGCTCGGCGCCGGGCAGCAGGCCCACGTGCAGCTCGCCGCGCGCCCAAGCCACAAACGCGCGCGCGCGGGCCGCCACATTTTCGGGCCGGTGGAACTGGCCGCGGGCGGCGGCCTGGGCCAGCTCGAAGAAGTGGGTGGGGTCGTGCAGGAAGAGCGGCTCGGCCAGCTCCGGGCCAAACCACGGGTGCCCGCGCAGCGACTTGGCGTTGGTGTACTGGTCGCGGTGGCGGTGGTGCAGATCGAGCGCGATCTGGTCGGTGAGCCGGATCACCTCGCGCGCGGCCGGCGGCGGGCTGGCGTCGATCAGCACCAGGTCGATGTCGGTGGCCTCGCCCAACAGGGGCTCACCGGCGCCGACCGAGCCGATCAGGTAAGCGGACAGGAGACTGGGCCGCAGGGCCATGCGCTGGGCGGCGGTGTCGCGCGCAATCTTGATCAGGGTGGCGCGCTCGATGGGGGTCTCGCGGTCCTGGCGGCCGCGGGCGCTGGTCAACATGCGGGGTTCCCCAGGGGCAGCGGCGCCTGGTAAACACCTTCGCCCAGCGCGGCCTGGATGCGCTCGGCCACGCAGCGCAGGTCCGCGGGGTTATTGACGAAGTCGAGGTGCTGGCATTCGATAGTCAGGACGGGCGACGAGCCCGGCTGGGCAAAATAGGCATCGTAGGCGGCGTTGAGGTTTACAATGTAGCCGGGGTCCATCTGCTGCTCATACGGCCGGCCGCGCCGGGCGATGCGGTCCAGCAGCTCCGGCGTGGGCGCGCGCAGGTAGACCACCAGGTCAGGCTTGGGGATCTTGTCAGCCAGGGCGGTGTGCAGCCGGGTATACAAGGTCAACTCATCACCTTCCAGGTTGATGCCCGCGAAGAGCGCGTCCTTGGCAAAGGTATAGTCCGCAATCACGCTGCCCTGCTGCAGCCGGCCGGGCGCCTGCCGCTGCTGATGATAGCGCGCGAGCAGAAAAAAAATTTGCGTCTGAAGGGCGTAGCGGGCCCGGTCGCCGTAGAAGTCGGAGAGAAAGGGGTTTTCTTCGAAGACTTCGAGCAAGACCTGCGCGCCGAAGGTGGGCTGCAACAGCCGCGCCAGGGAAGTTTTGCCGACGCCAATCACTCCATCCAGCGCCAAATACATGCCGTACCGTCTCCTAACGTGTGAGGGTGAGACGTCCGCGCGAGGCGGGACGCTCGGTGTGAAGCATAATGCTAAATGAGGGGGGAGGCAAGTTGGACCGCAGACGACGGACGACAGACGACGGACGACGGACTTTCACTACAAAGTTATCATGAACGGCTTCACCCCAAAAGATGAAAATGACATAAGCTATTTTCAGATTAGGCCAAAAGGGAGTGCGCCCTGGGCGAGCCTTGCTCGCCCAGGGCGCACTCCCTTTACCTCTCCTCAACGATCACTTTGCAATAGCTTGCAGGGCCGTTCGCCGCAGGCCCGCTGGGTTTAGCGCAGCGGCGTCGAGGTGGTCGGCGTTGAGGCAGCGCATCAGCCGCGCCAGGCCGCGGCCCAGCGCCTGGGCAAAGGCCGGGTCGCGCCCGGTGCGGGGCTCTTCGAACCACAAGCCCTTGATGACCAGGGTGTTGGAAGCGCGGTCGAGCTGGGGATCCATCCGCGCGACGAGCTGGTCGCCATACAAGATGGGCAGGGTGTAGTAGCCAAAGCGCCGCTTCTGGGCGGGCTTGTACACTTCCCAGATGTATTCAAAACCAAACAGGAGCTTGGACCGGCCGCGCGCGCTGACGATATCCAGGGGCGCCAGGAAGGTCACCTCGTCCAGCGTGGTGGGGCCGAGGGGCTGCCAGGCCGGCGGCACCTGCCCGGCGCGCAGCGCGTCTAACAGGGGCAGGTCGGCGGCCAGCGCATAGTACGGGTCAGGGCGGCCTGCGACGTCGAAGGCCGCCACCGTGCCCTCGGCCAGCAGCTTCTTGCGCCAGCGAGCGGTCTCCTCGCGGCTGACGGAGCGCTCCAGCAGGCCGCCAAAACCGCGCTCGCGGCACAGACCCATTAACGCAATCTGCTTGAGCACCAGGAAGCGCTCGGCCCGGGCGACCGAGGCCGCGTAGTTGAGTTCGGAGGGCGCGATGTGCTCGCGGAAGTCGTAGACCCGGTCGAAGTGTCGGCGATGGTGGGTCATCAGCTCGCCTGCCAGCCACAGGTAGTAGAGCGCCACGCCGGTGTCCTTGCTGGCGCGGAAGTTGTTGGCGACGGTGGGGCTGCCGTCTAGCTCCAGGTCGCGGCTGCCGAGGGGGCCGCGCCGGCGCAGCTCCGCGC
>CAYUYN010000099.1:0-11615 GCA_964449185.1 uncultured Anaerolineales bacterium
GCCGTCCTTGGCGGCCGGCAGCCCGGCCGGCGCCACCGGCGCCATGCGCCCGGCGCGCAGCAGCCGGTTTAGCGTCAGCTCTGGTAGCGAGACGTGCGTGGCGCCGTGGTGATGGGCCTCGTGCAGGAACTCGCCCATGGACATGCCCGCCCGCGTGCAGACCGACAGGGCATCGTCATAGTCCAACACGATATAAGCGCGCCGGTTGGACTGTTCCCAACGGTGGCGGCGCTGCAAAGTGCGCGCCGACGCGGCCGCGCCAGCCGCGATAAGACCAAGATTGACGAGGGGGGAGAGACGCATGATGGGTGTGTGGGTGGGGGAGTGTGTGGATAAGCGCCGGTGTGCCTGGAATACGTGCAGGCGGGCTGGGCGCATCTGGTTTGCCGCCGGCAACGGGGTTGATTATAACGGAAATGGGAATGGTTCTAAGAAGTAAGACGCCGAAAGTTCTATCACTCTTGCTTGCGGCGGATGACCTTCACGCGGCCTTCTTCTTTTTCTCACCCTCCACCCGCCCGTTGCTGGGTGGCTGGGCGTGTTCGGCCGCCGTCTCGGCCGGCTTGGCGGCGTCGCGCTCGGCCACGGCCGCCACAAAGGCCCGGAACAGCGGGTGCGGCCGGTTGGGCCGGCTGCGAAACTCCGGGTGGAACTGCGTGCCCACCATGAAGGGGTGGTCGGCCACCTCGGCAATTTCCACCAGCCGCTCGTCGGGCGACAGCCCCGAGAACACCAGCCCGGCCGCGCCCAGGCGCTCGCGGAAGGCATTGTTGAACTCAAAGCGGTGGCGATGCCGTTCATTGACTAAACCGCCCTCGGGCAGGTCGTAGGCCTCGTCGGCGCGCGTGCCCGGCACGAGCTTGCACGGGTACACGCCCAGGCGCATGGTGCCGCCCATATCGGCGATGTCGCGCTGCTCGGGCAGCAGGTCGATCACCGGGTACGGCGTGGCTTGGTCAAACTCGGTCGAGTTGGCGTTATCAGCTTCCAAGGCGTGGCGCGCGAATTCGATGCACATGGTCTGCATGCCCAGGCACAGGCCCAGGTAGGGCACCCGGTTTTCGCGCGCAAAACGCGCCGCCGCAATCTTGCCTTCAATGCCGCGCGAGCCAAAGCCGCCCGGCACCACGATGCCGTCCACATCCGCCAGTTGTTCCCAGCCCTTGCCCTTCTCCAGGTCCACCGCGTGTATCCACTCGATGTTCACCTCGCGGTCCAGCGCCAGCCCGGCGTGTTTGAGCGCCTCGCGCACGCTCATGTAGGCGTCCTGCAGCTCCACGTACTTGCCCACCAGCGCGACCTTCACTGCGGGCTTGGGCTTGCGCACCCGCTCCACCAGCGCTTCCCACTCGGTCCAGTCCGGAGCATTGCGCGCGGTCAGGCCCAGCCGTGTCAGGATGATGTCCGCCACCTGGTTCTGCTCGAGCACCAACGGGATCTCATACAGCACCGCGGTCGTCACCATCGGGATCACCGCGCGTTCGGGCACGTCGCAGAACAGCGCGATCTTCTGGCGCAGGTCGCCGGTCATGGGCAGGTCCGAGCGGGCCACGATGATGTCGGGGCTGATGCCCAGCGAGCGCAGCTCGCGCACCGAGTGCTGGGTGGGCTTGGTCTTCAGCTCGCCCGTGGCGCCGATGTGCGGCAGCCAGGTGACGTGGACAAACAGCGCGTTGTCGCGGCCCACGTCGGTGCGCATCTGGCGCATGGCCTCCAGGAACGGCTGGCTTTCGATGTCGCCCACCGTGCCGCCCACCTCCACCAGCACCACGTCGGCGCCGGTGGTCTTGGCCACCAGGCCGATGCGCTTCTTGATCTCGTTGGTGATGTGCGGGATCACCTGGATCGTGCCGCCCAGGTAGTCGCCCCGGCGCTCCTTGCTGATGACCTCCGAGTAAATCTGGCCGGTGGTGATGTTGCACACCCGGCTCAGGTCGGTGTCGATGAAGCGCTCGTAGTGGCCCAAGTCCAGGTCGGTCTCGGCGCCGTCCGCCAGCACGTACACCTCACCGTGTTGGTAAGGGCTCATGGTGCCCGGGTCCACATTGATGTAGGGGTCGAGCTTCTGGATCGAGACGTTCAGGCCGCGCGCTTTCAGCAGCCGGCCAATGGCCGCCGCGGTCACGCCCTTGCCCACCGAGCTCACCACGCCGCCGGTAATAAAAATATATTTCGTCATCGTCGTTCTCTCCGTTTCAGTGGGGCGCCGGCCGAGGGCCGCGGGCCGCAGCCGGCGCCTCCCAGCCTTGTCCGCGGCCACTCGGCCAGGGGGCCGAGTGGGAAGGTCCATGCTTGACTTATTGAGCCGTCAGTACCAGATCCTGGAGGATCAACAGATCACCGTCGCCCTCCATCAGCGCCAAGCGCTGAATGTCGGGATAAGAGTATAGGGCCGTGGCAATTGAGTACCGGCCGGGCGGTAGGTCCGCCGGCAGCGAAAGGGTGAAGTTCGTGCCGAAGACGTCGCCGACCGTCCACGCGGCACTGTCAACACCGGGTCCGTCCGCCTGCGTCACCAAGGTCCGCTCTGCATTCAGCAAATACGTGCCAAAGTGCAGGGCTTCGGCCGGTCTCGCCTGGGTCACACCCCAAGACGCCCGAACCATCAAGGAGGCCCCGGCCTGCAGAGAGCCTTCGACGCTCACGTCGCGCAGCTGCAAGCCGTTCTCCCACTCCCCTAAGGGCGGGCGCTCGGACAACCCATTCACCGCGAGCGCGCGGGCGGGCGCCGGCAAATCATAGAAGGTCCACCGCTGGGTCGGCGTCCGGATAGTGGCCTGGGGCAGCGGGACGGCCATGGCCTGCAGCCAACTGGGCGCCTCCGCCTGCTCGGCCGCCACGAAGTACAACGCACACGGCGCCGGCAATAAATAGTCGGCGCCGGCCGCGAGAAAGCGCGTTTTGCTCGGATGCACGAACTCGCGCATCAACGCAAAGCGCGACGCCTCATATTGGGCGCCGTTGGAGACGACCACAAACTGGCAGTCTGGGCGCTCGGCCAACAGGGCCCGGCTGGTCTCAATCGCCTGGCGCACCTCGATGACGCGTTGGCGTCCAACGCGCCCGGCCGCGGCCTGGTTCTGCGCCAGTACAGCCTGGCGCGCCTGCGCCATTCCCACCAAGCCCAGTGGTACAAAAGCCAGGGCTACCAGGCAGCGGGCTGCCGGCCGGTGTAAGGCCCAGCCGCGCGTGGCCAATCCGCGCCGCACCCAGCCCGCGGTCTGCTCGGCGAACAGCGCCAGGAGCACAAACGGCACCGGGAACAGGTATAGAAAATAGTAATTCTGCAGGTATTGGTTGTGCCGGACAAAGATCAGGAGCGGCACTACCAGCCAGATCAGCAGTATCGTTCGGCCGGCCAACGAGCCGGGCTGTGCGCGGCGCCAGTGGTTCGCCCGCCAACCAGCCAGGGCGGTCAGGGCGGCCGCCATCACGGCCAGGACGAAGAGCGGCACGATATAGGGTTGGAAAGGCAGGCCCAACAAGCCGCCCAGGGCTCCGGTGTCAGGCGCCGGCAACAGGCCCACCGCCAGCCCCTGGCCCTGTAACAGATCGAACAGGATGAGCACCGGCGCCCAGTTGACCTCTGCCGGTTGGCCCAGGCCGGTCCGCAGAGCGGCCAAGTCAACCAGGCCGTTGCGCAATTCAAAAATGAAAAACGGAAGCCAGGTCAGCGCGAAGAGAGCAGAACCGGCCAACAGCGGGCGCCAACGCACACGCTGCGCACACGCCGCCGCTGTCAGGAGCAGCACCAGCAGCAGAACGACCGCCGTCAGATGCACCTGGATCGTGGCCGACAGGCTCAGGGCCGCACCCAGCAGATACCGCGTGCGCGGCGCTTCGGCAAAGTATAGCAGCAGGCACGCGTAGAATAGGGACGCAAAACATGGCACGAACGACTGCATCCAGATAAGGCGCCCGTAATAGTCGGCCCAGGGATTGACGGCAAACAACAGGGTCGCCCACCCGGCCACGCGCCAGCCAAACACGCGTTGGGTGGCCGCGCCGGCCACAAACAGGCCGGCCAGGTTGGCCAGAGCCACGAACCAGTTCACACCTAACAGATCGGGTTTGAGAAAGAGGGGCAGCGCGTACAGGTATTCGATCAGCGGGGGATTGAAAACTCCAAACGATGACTTCATGGAGGCCAGGGGCCAGCTGCCGCCATGCACCCACTCAAGCGCCATGTTGAGGGTGAGGGCCTGGTCTTCCCAGATCTCGCTGTACCCAAGATACCGGGTCCGAAGCCACACGGCCCCGAGGGCCAGGGCCATTATCCAGACCAGATTCCAGCGCTGTGAATAGCGTGCCGACATTCTGCCTTAATACATGGCCGGACTGCCTATCCCCGCTTACTTCAGGTCGACCGCATAGTGAGCCAGGGCCACCAGGGCCTCGTGAATGTCAAATGGATTCCAGGCCTCGCCACCCCCGGCTGCGCCCACCGTGAAAATCGTGGCGCCGATCACGTAATCGTCCTGCCGCAACTGTGCATCATACCAGGATAACACATTGATGTAGGCCCGCGGCTGATCTGAGCCATAGCCGTTTTGGACCCACCAATTGGCGTAGTCCTTCCAGGCACGGCCACTGGGGTCATTGCACGGGCCGCCCGGCGTATGCCGGCCTTCTATGCCGGTTTCACTGATCACAAGGGGCAGATCGCCCATGTTGCGGGACTTGAGGTAGCCTTCGTACCAGAACCGATACCGCAGCGTATGGTAGCCGACCTGCACCGCGCCCAAGTTGGGTGCGCCCGGAATAATGCCGGCATTGCCAGACGACACCCCGCAGTCCAGCGTCGGTGAGTTGTATTCGTGCAGGGTAAAGATGCCGTCGCAGCGGTAGGCCGCCTCGAGGGCCGGCAGGAAGTAAGCCATCTGCTCGTATTCGGGCACGCCCACCGAGAAGCCGCCCACCGCCGCGCGCAACCCAAGCGCCTGCATGGCGCACACGCGGCGCGCCTCGAAAGCAGCATACCAGGCCATGCGTTCGTTATTGACCGGCACGAATTCGTTCCAGCCTTCCCAGACGTCCACACCCGGGTTCAGGCGGTAGCGTTCGAGCTGTGCGGCGATATAGATATCGGCCGTCTGCACCGGGTCCATCACCAGCACAGCGTCTTCATTCTGGTTGCTGTTCAACCGGCCGATGGTGAGGGTGTTGGGCGAGACCCGCTTCACTTCTTCCAGCCAACCCACGTCGTCCACGGCCTTGACCACGCGCGGCCGGGCCCGGCGGATGAACTCCATAATGTAGCTGTCATTGGCGCGGACCGTGTGGAGGCCTAGCTTGCTGGCCGTCAGATGGTCAAGGCCGTCCGGCCAGTTCGGCGTCGGCGGCGCGGCCGAGGGTTCGGGCGCCTGGGTCGGCTGGGCGCGCCCCAAGATTTGTTGGCCCTGGTAGAAGAAGGGGAGGTAGCTGTGGTAGATGTCGGGAGCCGAGGGCGTAGCGGCTTCTTCGCCCAGTTGGGGCGTGCCCGACAGCCACCAGAAGATGCTGCGCGTGGGCACGGCGGTGGCGTTGGGGTTGGCGGTGGGCGCCGGCTGGGTGTCGTCGACATCAACGAAGAGGGGCGGGATGAGGGCCGGCATTTCGGGCCAGCCGCCGCCCGACAGGCTCAGCCCCAACAGCCCGAGCAGGCCAAGGGCCAAGACCAGGGTCAGCGCGATGAGCCGCCGCCGCTGCCGGGGATCCAACTGCTGGAAGTCCCGCTTGACACTGGTACTGGTGGTCACTGGATCGCCGTTCCCCGGTTCTTTCACTGAATGTACCGCAGCCAGAAAAACCTCACACTTAGCAAGTTTTGTGCCGCCGCCCAATGAGCAGCCTCAGTTCTAACCATTCACCCCAAATAAGTAGGCGGGGAGTATCCCATTGCTGGGCTGCTCCCCACCCGGAACTTGAATTGCAAATTGTCTCGGCTCGCGAGCGGCCGGTCAAGTCGTAACTGTGCGCTGCCAGCCAAAGGTGGGCACCGCGCGATAATACCATACAGGCAAAAGGGCGGCAAGCACACATAAGTACCGGCATGTTATAATCGCCCCTCTCGCCCACCGGCCCTGCCCGCTTTCATGCCCAAGACCATCGTTGCGCTCGACCTCGAAACTACCGGACTGGATTCCGCCCGCGATGCCATCATCGAAATCGGGGCTGTCAAGTTCAAGGGCGAGCGCGTCGAGGCCGAATTCTCCACCCTCATCAACCCCGGCCGCAAGCTGCCGCCCTTTATCACGCGCCTGACCGGCATCAGCGATGCCATGTTGGCGGCGCAGCCCCGCATTAACGACGTCCTGCCCAAGCTCATCGCCTTCGTAGGCGACACGCCCGTGCTCGGCCACAACGTCCAGTTCGATCTGGGCTTCGTGCGCGCCAAGGGCGCGCTCAAGTACAACGACGCCCTGGATACTTACGACCTGGCCTCGGTGCTGCTGCCCAGCGCCGGCCGCTACAACCTGGGTTCCCTGGCCAAGGCCCTGGGCATCACCCTGCCCGCCACCCACCGCGCCCTGGACGACTGCCGCGTGACCGTGGCCGTTTACCACGTCCTCTACCGCAAGGCGCTGGAGCTGCCCCTGGACCTGCTGGCCGAGATCGTCCACCTCGGCCGGGAGATTGAATGGGGCGGCGGGCCGATCTTTGAAGACGCCCTGCGCGACCGCAGCAAGGAGACCGTGCCCGCGCGCCAGTCACCCGGCGGCGCGGTGGACCCGCTCTTTGCCGGCCGCGACCGGGCCAGCGGCCGCGATGAGCGCGCCCTCCAGCGTAAGGCCGCCACCACGCCCCTGGACGTGGACGAGCTCGCCGCGCTGTTGGAGCATGGCGGCCCCTTTGCGCGTCAGTTCCCCAACTACGAGCACCGCTCCGAGCAGGTGCAGATGCTGCGCGCCGTCAGCCAGGCTTTTTCCAATGGCAAACATTTGATTGTGGAAGCCGGAACGGGAACTGGTAAAAGCGTCGGATATTTGATCCCGGCCGCCCACTGGGCGCTCCAAAACGGCGCGCGCGTGGTCGTCTCCACCAACACTCTCAACCTTCAGGACCAGCTCATCCGCAAGGACATCCCCGACCTGCAGTACGCGCTGGGCCTGGACTTTCGCGTGGCCGTGCTCAAGGGCCGCGGCAACTACCTGTGCCCGCGCCGGCTCGAGAACATGCGCCGGCACGGCCCGGCCAGCGCCGAGGAGCTGCGCGTCCTGGCCAAGGTGCTGGTGTGGCTGCACGAGGCCCGCGACAATTTGGACCCCATCGGCCGCCCGCTGACCGAGCTCTCGCTCAACATTGGCGACCACGCCACCTGGATGCGGCTGTCGGCTGAAGACGAAGGCTGCACCACCGACACGTGCCAGTCCAAGATGCACGGCGTGTGCGCCTTCCACCGCGCGCGCAAGGCCGCCCAAGCCGCGCACGTCATCGTGGTCAACCACGCCCTGCTGCTGGCCGACATCGCCTCTGAAGGGCGCGTGATCCCCGAGTACGACTACCTGGTGGTGGACGAGGCCCATCACCTCGAGGCCGCCGCTACCGACGGGTTGAGCTTTGAATCCAACCGCTGGGACCTGGAACGTGACCTGCGCGAGCTCGGCGGGCCGTCCAGCGGCTTGCTCGGCCAAGTCAGCGCCAACACCCGCACCGCCCTGCCCCCCGACCTGTTCGCCGCCTACGACCGCGAGGTCAACCGCGCCTTCGACCAGGCCACCACCGCCATCGCGCTGTCGCGGCACTTCTTTGAGGCCGTGGCGCAGTTCATGGCCGAGCAGCGCGACGATCAGCCCTTGGGCGAATACACCCAGCAGGTGCGCATCGTGCCCGCCACCCGCAACCAGCCCTACTGGGAACAGGTGCAAATGCACTGGGACGGCCTGCGCCGCAGCCTGGCCGGGCTGGCCGAGGGCTTGGCCCGCCTCGGCCGCGACCTGGCTGAGCTGATCGACTTCGAAATCGATGAGCGCGAAGACCTGGCCGCCAGTGCCAACGCCGCCGGCCGCGTTTTGGTGGGCGCCGTGGCGAACCTGGACGGCCTGGTCTACAAGCCCGACCCCGGCATGATCTATTGGGCCGAAGTGCGCCGGGAAGCCGACCGCGTGTCGCTCCACGCCGCGCCCCTGCACGTGGGCCCGCTGGTGCAGAAGCACCTTTGGCACGCCAAGGAGTCGGTCGTGCTCACCTCGGCCACCCTGACCACCGCCGGCGAGTTCGACTACCTGCGCAGCCGCCTGGCCGCCGATGAGGCCGACGAGCTGGCGGTAGGCTCGCCCTTCAACTACGAGACCTCCACCCTGCTCTACCTGGTCAACGACATACCCGAGCCGCAGATGCGGGTGGAGTACCAAAAGGCCGTCGAGAAGGCGCTCATCACCGTGTGCGCGGCCACGCGCGGCCGCGCCCTGGTGCTGTTTACCTCCTACGCCCAGCTCAAGCAGACGGCTGCCGCCATCCGCGAGCCGCTCGATAAAGCCGGGGTGTCGATCTACGACCAGTCCGACGGCACGCCGCGCACCACCCTGCTGGAGGCGTTCAAGTCCGCCGAGGCCGGCGTGCTGTTGGGCACCAAGAGCTTTTGGGAGGGCGTGGACGTGCCGGGCGAGGCGCTGTCGGTGCTGGTCATCGTCAAGCTGCCGTTTGACGTCCCCACCGACCCCATCATCGCCGCGCGCAGCGAGACCTACGAGCGCGCCTTCAATGAATACACCCTGCCCGCGGCCATCCTGCGCTTCCGGCAAGGGTTCGGCCGCCTCATCCGCACGCGCAGCGACCGCGGCGTGGTGGTCATCCTCGACCGGCGCGTGCTCACCAAGCAGTACGGCCGCTTGTTCCTCGACTCGCTGCCCGGCTGCACCAGCCGCGTGGCCCCCCTGGCCCAGCTCGGCCGCGACGCCGCCCAGTGGATTGATGGGTAGAGCATAGTGGTATAATTCAGGCTCTAGCGCGTGACCGCTCCGCCGGGCGCAGGCTGTGTCTTATCGCCTGCGTCTCTTGTTGAGTCGCGACCGGCCTCTCATCTTATTGTAAGGAAAGTTCGCTATGATCGATGTCAATGACCTGCGCAAGGGCGTCACGTTCGAACACGACGGCCAGATCTACAAGGTGCTGGAATATTCGCACAACAAGCCCGGCCGCGGCAACGCCACCATCCGCACCAAGCTGCGCAACCTGAAGACCGGGGCCACCGTGGACCGCACCTTTCAGTCGGGCGACCGCGTGCCGGATATCCGCCTCGACCATCACCAGGTGCAGTATCTGTATCGCGATGGCGACCTGTTCTACTTCATGGATACCGAGACCTACGAGCAGCCGGCGCTCACCGCCGACACCCTCGGGGACAACGTGAACTATCTCAAGGAAGGGCAGCTCGCCAAGCTCACCTTCTACGAAGACGAAGCCATTGAGATCGAGCTGCCCACCGCGGTGGACCTGGAAATCGTGGAGGCCGAGGCCGGCGTGCGCGGCGATACGGCCACCGGCGCCAACAAGCTGGTGACCACCGAGACGGGTCTCAAGGTGCAGGTGCCGCTGTTTGTGAACGTGGGCGATGTGATCAAGGTCGATACGCGCTCAGGTGATTACCTGACCCGCGTCTAGAAAGTTAGGGTCCTTCCGCGCCAACCGTTGGCGCGGAGGAGTTGGCGCCATGCGTACACCCGCCGGTTTTGAGTGCAAGTACTTTTACGCGAACTACTACCGGGGCCGCAACCAGCAGGAATGCCGGCTGATTGGCAGCGACCCCGCCAACGGACGCTGGACCCCCGGCCTGTGCCGCGACTGCCCGGTGCCCAAAATCATTCAGGTCAACACCTGCCGGCACATGCTCCTGGACGCCCGCGTCGTCAAGACCTGGGGCGGCCTCGGCCGCAAGGTCGAAGTCACCACCACCTGCTCCAAGAGCCTGGTGGACGTGCCCAAGCCGGAGATCGGCTGCGGCCACTGCCACGAAAACCTCGAGAAGCTCCTCACGCTCGATCTGCCTGACCGGCCGTGATCAACACCCTGCTCTTCGATCTCCGCAGGGGCACCGTGCTCAGCTTGCCCACCAGGCTGCCGGACCTGCCGTGATCAACACCCTGCTCCTCGATTTGGACGACACCCTGCTGGGCAACAATATGGATGTCTTCCTGCCCGCCTATTTCCAGGGGCTGTTCCCTTACCTGCCGCCCGGGACCGACCCCCGCCGCGTGCAGGCCGAGCTGGTCAACGCCACGCGCGCCATGATCGGCAACACCGATCCGGCGCGCGTCTTGTTGGCTGTGTTCGCTGACTGCTTTTCACAGGGCTCGGGCTGGACCGAGGCAGTTTGGCGGCCGATGTTCGAGCGCTACTATGCCGGCGCCTACCGCGAACTGGAAGCGCTCACCCAGCGGCGGCCCGCCGCGCGCGCCCTCATGACGTGGGCCTTCGCCAACCGCTACACCGTGGTCATCGCCACCTCGCCGCTTTTCGGCGAGAGCGCCATTCGCGAACGCCTGCGCTGGGCCGGCATCGCCGACTTCCCCTACGCGCTGATCACCACCATGGAGACCAGCCATTTCTCCAAGCCGCACCCCGAATACTTTGCCGAGGCCCTGGCGCGGGTGGGCCGCCGCCCCGAGCAGGCCCTGGTGATCGGCAACGACTGGGAGAAGGATATGGTTGCCGCAGCCATGGCCGGCATCGCCGGCTACCACATTACTGGCGGCGCCCAGGCGGACGGTTCCACCGGACCGGCCTGGGCCGCCGGCCCCACGGCCGGCCTGGCGCTGGAGGCTGAGCCGATGGCTAGCGGCACCCTGGACGAATTCTTCACCTGGGCCCGCACCCACCTGCCCGACCTGCCGCCCGCCGCCCCGCCCGCGGGCCGCTCCCTGCCCCACCAACTCGTCGGCAATCTGGCCGTGACAGCGGGCGAGCTGAGCGGCCTGCCCGACGCGGCCTGGACGCGCCGGCCCAGCAGCGGCGAGTGGTCGCTGACCGAGCTCATCTGCCACTTGCGCGACGTGGAACGCGAGGTCAACTTGCCGCGTGTGCGCAGCGTCGTCGAAACCACCAACCCCTTTGTGGCCGGCGCCGACACCGACCCGTGGGCCACCGAGCGCGATTACCAGTCCCAATCCGGCCCCGATGCCCTGCGTGATTTCATTGCCGCCCGGCGCGAGACCGCCCGCTACCTGCGCAGCCGGCCCAACGCCATCTGGACCCGCACGGCCCGCCACGCCATCTTTGGCCCCACGCAGCTCATTGAGATCGTCGGCTGGATCCTCGACCACGACCGCATCCACCTGGATCAGATACGGGGAACCAAGGCGCGCCTCGCCTAAGCCAGGCCGCCGAGGCGCTGTGCACGCCCAGCATGCCTCCGAACACGCTCGCGGCCGGCCCTGTAGAACGTTTAGCGCCGACGCGATGGCCGGTGCAAATGGTCCGTCGTCCCGCATGTGGCTCGCGGTCCCCGTCAGCACAAACCCGTCAACAATTAGAGATGCGCCCCGTTGGCTGCCGCCGTTCAGGCTGGGGGCAGTCCCGTAGTCTGCCGGGTTTCACGCGTTGCTTCGCGGTGGAACAATTAATCACTAGAGCGGATTCCTGGTGG
The DNA here is from genome assembly GCA_964449185.1 of uncultured Anaerolineales bacterium. Classification (GTDB taxonomy): domain Bacteria; phylum Chloroflexota; class Anaerolineae; order Anaerolineales; family UBA6663; genus CAYUYN01. Next base: position 11,564 of record CAYUYN010000099.1, read on the forward strand.
GTTTACGGACGTTCATCGGCGTCAACGGATGGGGCAACGGATCAACGGATAA
>CAYUYN010000100.1:0-11573 GCA_964449185.1 uncultured Anaerolineales bacterium
CAGGGGGGCGCCCCTACAGGCTCTCTTAGAGCGCGGGGGTGGCGCCGTCCGACAGGGCGGCGCGCAGAGCGGTGACGACCTCTTCCAGCGAGGCGCCTTTTTCCACGTACGTGGCCGCGCCGGCCTCCAGCGCCAGGCGCCGGATGGCGTCATCGGCGCCGTAGACGTTCATGGCCACCACGCGCGGCGGGTTGGGGCGGCTGGCGATGGCGCGCGTGGCCGGCAAACCGCCCAGGTGGGGCAGGTCCAGGTCCATCAGCACCACGTCCGGCCGCAGGGCCTCCACCAGGCGCAGGGCTTCTTCACCGTCGCCGGCCTCGCCCACCACCTGCACGCCCGGTTCGTCGTCCAGCAGCAGGCGCAGGGCCTCGCGCACGGCCGGCACGTCGTCGACGATCAGCACGCGCATGGGCGGCCTTCACGGCGGGACCCAAACCGGGTGGGGTGGGAGTGGCGGGTAGGCATCAGGGTTCGACCAACGGCTCAGCCAGCGAGGGGTTGAGCGCCCTGCCATTCTAGGGCCAGGGCGACGGTAGAACACGACCCCTAAGATAGGGTCGGGAGCATAACTTTAGAGGGGGGAAGGCTGCTAAACCAGGCCCTGGCGCACGGCAAACAGCGCCGCCTGGGTGCGGTCCTGGAGGTGGAGCTTGGAGAGGATGTTGCTGACGTGGCCCTTGACCGTGCCCTCGGTAATGTGGAGCTGGTCGCCAATCTCGCGGTTGCTGCGCCCCTGCGCAATCAGCCGCAGCACGTCGTGCTCGCGCTCGGTCAATTGGTCCATCTGCGTCTTGGAGGCGGCCGCGGTCTCCGACGGCGGACGGGTGAGGTGTTCGATGAGCTTGCGCTGGGCCTCGGGGTGCAGCACCAGCTCGCCCAGCATGGCCTGGCGGATGGCGTTGAGCAGATCGCCCTGGAGGACGTCTTTGAGCAAGTAGCCAGCCGCGCCCGCCTGCATGGCGGCCACCACGTTCTGGTCTTCGGCAAAAGAGGTCAGCAGCAGGATGCGGCAGCCGGGCTGGGCCTGGCGCACGCGCTGGGTCACCTCGATGCCGTTGAGGCCGGGCAGCATCAGGTCGAGCAGGATCACGTCGGGCCGCAGCGCGATGGCCTGGGCCACGGCGCCCGGGCCATCGCCGGCCTCGCCCACGATTTCGAGGTCCGGGGTCTCGGCCAGCAGGGTACGCAGGCCCTCCCGCACAATGGCGTGGTCGTCGACAATCAGGAGGCGGATCATGGCGTCATCATACCTCAGGTGTTGCGTATTGCGTGCAGCAGACGAGCGCTAATCAGGCAACGTCACCCTGACCGTGGTGCCGCTGCCGGGCGCGGATTCGACGGTCAACGCCCCGCCAAAGCGCTCTACCCGTTCACGCATCCCCACCAGGCCCAGGCCGCCGGCCGGGGGTTGGGCGGCGTCATAGCCCTGCCCGTCATCGCTGACGGCCAGCTCAAGCCGGCCGCCGGCCTGGCTGAGACGGACGTGTACCTGCCTGGCGCGGGCGTGCTTGACGATGTTGTTCAGCGACTCCTGCACCACGCGGTAGAGCGCCTCCTCGTGGTCGGGGTGGCGCGCCTGGTAGTCGGGCGCCTCCAGGGCAATCTCCAGGCGCTCGCGGGCCGCCACGCGCTGGATGTGTTTTTCCAGGGCCGGCAGCAGGCCGTTGGGCACCGGGCCGGCCGGCCGCAGCTCGGCCAGCAGCGCCCGCATCTCGGCCAGGGACTGCGTGCTCAGCTCCAGCATGCGGCCAATGCGGCGCTCGCCTTCGGCCGGGTCGCGCCGGTAGGCGGGGCCCACCGATTGCGCGATCAGGGTCAGGCTAAAGATGAGCTGCGTCACCGAGTCGTGCAGGTCGCGCGCCAGGCGCTGGCGCTCCTCCAGCACGCCCACGGTTTGGGCCCGCTCATACAGCGCGGCATTCTCCAACGCCACGGCCAACTGGTCGGAAATGATGAGCAGCCCGCTGACGTCATCTTCCTGGAAAGGCAGCACCCCGGCCACATCCAGCACGCCCAACAGCCGTTCGCCCATCAGGATGGGCACGGCCAGCTCGGCGCGGATCTCGGTGTTGGGCACGGCCACGTAGCGCGGATCGGCGGCCACGTCGTTGACCAGTTGGGGCAGCCGCTCGCGCGCGGCCGCCCCCAGCAGGCCGTGATCGGTGCGCTGGCGATAGCGGGCGCTTTCGCCGCGCGGCCAGCGGCTGGCGCGAGCGCGCTGGGTCAGCCAGGGGCCGTCGGGCAGCACCTCCAGCAGGAAGACGGCCACATGGTCATAGCTCATGTGGCTGTGCAGAGCTTCCACCGTGGTGGCCAATAGCTCGTCCGGGTCGAGCCGGGCGGCGATGCGCTGGCCGACGCGGGCGATGAGGGCCAGGTGCTCGGTGCGCGCCTTTTCGCGCTCCAGCCGGCGCGCGTTTTCCAGGGCGGCTGCCACCTGGTTGGCGGCGGCGCGGAACAGGCGCAGCTCCACCTCGCTCCAGGCGTGCGGCTCGCGATGGGTCAGCACCAGGTTGCCAATGCGGCGCGCCCCCACGATGAGGGGGATGAGGGCCAGGGCGGGCCGGCCCACCGCCATCTGCTCGTCCCTCAGGAAGTCGGGGACGCGCGGGTCAGCGCTGACGTCCGCAATCGCCACGGTTTGCCCGCCGTCCAGCAGCGGATTGAGGGCATCGTCGCTGACGGGCAGCCGCTGCTCAACCTCGATGATGCCCTCGCCGGGCTGGTAGTAGAACGGCGCGTAGAAGCCGGTCGGGCGCCCGGCGGCGTCAAAGTCAAAGACGGCCACTGTGACGCGGTAGGGGCTGTGCGCGGCCAGCACTTCCAGCGCGATGCGCAGCATGGCGCGCGGGTCGTGCGCGAGGCTCAGGCGCTGGCTCAGCTCGAAGAGGGTGGCCAACTGGGCCAGGTTGGCCTGGGTATCGGCAAACAGGCGCGCATTGTCGAGCGCGATGGCGAGTTGGTCGGCGATGATCTCAAAGCCGTACACGTCGTCGGCGCTGAAGGGCTGGTCGTCCTCGATGTTAAGCACGCCCAGCACCCGCTCCCCCAGCCGGATGGGCACCGCCAGCTCGGCGCGCCGGCCCTGATCGCGCGGGATGGGCAGGTAAGCGGGCTCGGCGCTGGTGTCGTTGACCAGCACCGGCCGGCCCTCGCGCGCGGCCCGGCCGATGAGGCCCACGTCCAGCGCCTGGCGGTACTCGCCCACGCGCAGCACCTGGCGGTGGGCACCCCCCGCGGCGCGCAGCACCAGGCTGTCGGACTGCTCCGGGTCAATCAGCAGCACGGCCACATCGGGGTGGTGCAGGTGGCGGCTGATGGCCTCCACGGCATTACCCACCAGGGCCTCGACGCTGAGGGTGGCGGTGATGAGGCGCGCCACCGAGTTGAGGGTGGCAATGCGCTCGGCGCGGCGGCGCTCGGATTCCAGCAGGCGGGCCTTGCCCAGGATCACCACCAACTGCTCGGCCAGGGCCTCCAACACCTGCACGTCTTCATCGCCAAAGGCGCCGCGGCGCTCGTCCTCCACATCCAGCACGCCGATCACGCCGTCGCTGCCGCGCAGGGGCACGCTCAGCTCGCTGCCGGGGTCCCAGCCGCCGGGCGCGCGGACATAGTGGGGGTCGCGGGTGACGTCATTGGCCAACTGGGTGCGGCCGGTCATGGCCGCGGCGCCCACCAGGCCGCGCCCGAGCGGCACGCGGTCGCCCAGGGGGATCAGATCGCGCAGGTTGCTGGAGATGGCCGAGCTGATGAGGACCTGCTGGGCCTCGTCCAGCAGCAGGATGCTGGCCAGGCGATAGCCCATCACGTCCTGCACGGCCTGCACCACCACTTCGAGCACCTGCTGGCGCTCGAGGTTGGCGGTGGCCTGGCGGCTGACCTCGAAGAGGGCGCGCATGTTGCGCGCGCGCCGCTCGGCCTGTTGGCGCTGGCGCCAGATGACGGCGGCGAGCACACCGAGCACGACCAGCAGCACGGCCAGGATGAGGCCCAAGAGCCAAGGAGACATGCCTTTATTCTACTTGAGGGGGTTGCGATTGCAATCACAATCGTTGCTGCCTGAGCAAGTGGAATGAGGCGGCCAAAGAGGCAGCCGGGGAAGACGGGCGTAACGTTACACGCGCCCATTGCATCAGGGCGGTAGTTGCGTTAGAATGTTGTTGCGACGATTCGCAATAACGACGAGAGACCCGCAGACCGCATGTCACACACCCGCTGGGATTATGCCAAATTGATGCGCGAGCGCGGCTTTCGGGTCACGCCGCAGCGCCAGCTCATCCTCGACGCCATCTGTGCCGCCGGCCGCCACACCACCTTCGACGAAATCTTTGCCCGGGTGCAGCGCACCTCCAGCGCCGTCAACCGGGCCACGGTGTATCGCGCGCTTGGTTTTCTGTGCGAGCTGCGCCTGGTGGTCGGCGCCGACATGGGCGGCGGCCACATGGTGTATGAGATCGCCGGCGACACCCCGCACCATCACCTGGTCTGCCGCGCGTGCGGCGCCGAACAGCAAGTCACCCATAAGACGATCAAGGGCCTGTTTGCCCGCCTCGAACGCGAGCAGCGGTTCCACGTGGACCTGGCGCACGTGGCCCTCCCCGGTTTGTGCCAGGCCTGTTACGAGGCCGAGCGCCGGGCCGGACGAGAGCCGCCCCCCCGCCCGCCGGCCGCACCCGGCGGCCACGGAACCGCGCGGAAAGTTTCCATACGCCCGGGCGCACAGCGCAAACCGCGCGGCGCCTGACCACTCAATTTTCCTCATTCAGTCAGAAGGAGATCGGTCATGCCCAATCTATCCTTGTTGGCCCCCGGTCGTTTGCATATCCCGGATGGGTTCTTGTCCCTGGGTGTGTCGTTGGTCGGCTGGGTGCTGGCCATCGCGGCGATTGCCTATGCCTTGCGCCAGACGCGCGGCCAGCTCGGCAGCAAGCAGATCCCGCTGATGGGCGTGCTGGCGGCCTTTATCTTCGCGGCCCAGGCCATTAACTTCCCGGTGGCGGGCGGCACCTCCGGCCACCTGCTGGGCGGCACCCTGGTCGCCATCATCCTGGGCCCGTGGGCGGCTGTGCTGGTGATGACGGCCGTCATCGGCGTGCAGGCCCTGCTCTTCCAGGACGGCGGCCTGCTGGTGCTGGGCTTCAACATCGTCAATATGGGCGTGCTCACCGCCTTTACGGGGCACTTTCTCTACCAGGTGCTGAAGAAGTCGCTGGGCGAGAGCCGCACCAGCCTGCTGGCCGCCGGCGCGGCGGGCGCCTGGATTTCGGTGATGCTGGGCGCCAGCGCGGCCGCGGTGGAGCTGGCTATCTCGGGCACCTCGCCGCTGGGCGTGGCACTGCCGGCCATGACGGGCGTGCATGCGCTCATCGGCATCGGCGAGGCGCTCATCACCGTGGGCGCGCTGGCGTTTATCTCTACGGCCCGCCCCGACTTGCTGGATATGGGCCAGCAGGCGCCGGCCAAGGCCACGGCCAACTGGGTGATGGGCGGGCTGGTAATTGCGCTGGTGGTGGCGGCGTTCTCGCCGCTGGCTTCAGCGCGCCCCGATGGCTTGAACCGGGTGGCGGAAGACCTGGGGTTCGGCGGCCAGGCACAGGGGCCGGTCTTCGAACTGTTGTCGGGTTACGCCGTGCCCATCATCAATAATGAGGTGCTCTCGAAAATCGTGGCCGTCGGGGTTGGCACGCTGGTCGTCTTCGGCCTGGCCCTGCTAGTGGCCCGGCTCCAGCGCCGAGCTTCGGCCTAAAAAAGGCACGGCGCCGTGCTGCACATCGACCTGGCCGACCACCACCGCCACGGGCACAGCCCGATCCATCATCTGGACCCGCGCACCAAGCTGCTGGGGGCCCTGCTGTTTATCCTGGCGGCCAGCTTGCTGCCGCCGGGGGCCTGGCTGGCGTATGGGCTGCTATTTGCCGCGACACTGGTGGTGGCGCACTTCACCGGCCTGGGCATGGGCTTTGCGCTGCGGCGCTCGTTTGTGGCCCTGCCCTTTGCCCTGGCCGCCATCACCCTGCCCTTCACGATCCCCGGGCAGCCGCTGGCGCACCTCGGACCGCTGACCGCCACGGTCGAGGGCACGGTACGCCTGGCCAGCATCCTGATCAAGTCGTGGGTGTCGGTGCAGGCCGCGATCCTGATGGCCTTCACCACGCCCTTTCACGATCTGCTGTGGGGCATGCGGTCGCTGCGGCTGCCCTCGCCGCTGGTGAGCATCATCGCCTTCATGTACCGCTACCTGTTTGTGCTGGCCGACGAGGCCCTGCGGCTGATGCGGGCGCGGGCGGCGCGCTCGGGCGTGGCCGCGGGGGTCAAGGGCGGCGGCAGCCTGGCCTGGCGTGGGCGCGTGGCGGGCGGCCTGGTGGGCAACCTCACCCTGCGGGCCTTTGAGCGCAGCGAGCGCATCCACGACGCCATGGTGGCGCGCGGCTTTCAGGGCGAGCTGAAGACTCTGGAGACGCCGGTGATGACCGACCATGACCGCAACCTGCTGGTGGGCTGGGTGACCTTTCTGGCCATGACGGCCCTGATCGGATTTGTCTTCTAAATGCACCACACCCTGCACGTCACGAACTTGCGTTTTCACTACCCCGACGGCCACCAAGCCCTGTTCGGGGTCACGCTCAGCATCGCGCCCGGCGAGAAGGTGGCACTGGTGGGCCCGAACGGCGCGGGCAAATCCACGTTGATGCTGCACTTCAACGGCATCCTGCGCGGCGAGGGCGAGGTGCGCGTGTGCGGCGTGCCCCTGAGCAACAACAACCTGGGCCAAGTGCGGGCGTCGGTGGGGCTGGTGTTCCAGGACCCGGACGACCAGCTCTTTTCGCCAACGGTGTTTGACGATGTGGCCTTTGGCCCGCTGCACATGGGCCTGCCGGCGGCCGAGGTGCGCCAGCGGGTGAGCGCGGCGCTGGACGCGGTGGGGATGGGCATGTATGCCGCGCGCATGTCCCACCACCTGAGCGTGGGCGAGAAGAAGCGCATCGCCATCGCCACGGTGCTGTCGATGAACCCGGAGATCCTGGTGCTGGATGAGCCCACCGCCGGGCTGGACCCGCGCGCGCGGCGCGGCCTCATCAACCTGCTGCGCACCCTGCCCCAGACCATCCTCGCCTCCACCCACGACCTGCGCTTCGTCAACGAGCTGTTCCCGCGCACGCTCGTGATGGATCAGGGCAAGATCGTGGCCGATGGGCCAACGGCGGCGCTGCTGGCCGATGGGGCGCTGCTGGAGAGGCACGGGCTGGAGCGGCCATAACGGCACTGGGGCACCCCACGCTTCTATATGAACGCGGGGTGCCGGAAAACGGACGAACTCCGTTTTCCGGCACCCCGCGTGTTTTTTCTTGTGGGGGGTGCCTCAGGCCGGGCGTTGCCCGGCCTGAGGCACCCCCTCGAGGCTCCCTTAGCCATTTGCGTGGATCGCCAGAACAAAGACAATGTGCCCTCATCACTCACACAGGAGCACGCACATGGAAGCACTCGCGACCTGGGGCACCGACCTGATCGTGGCCCTGCAGCAGAGGCCGTGGCTGGCGGCGGCCATGCAGTTGTTCTCGCAGTTGGGCACCGAGGAATTTTTTCTGATCGTGATGCCGGCCATTTACTGGTGCGTCAACGCGCGGCTGGGAGCGGGGCTGGCGGTGGCGCTGATCACCTCCAACGCGCTCAACGGGCTGCTGAAAGTGGCCCTCCACCTGCCGCGGCCGTATTGGGTGGACCCCCGCGTGCGGGCGCTGAGCAGCGAGACCAGCTATGGCCTGCCCTCGGGCCACGCGCAGAACGCGATGGCGGTGTGGGGCTACCTGGCCAGCCAGGTCGGGCGGCTGCGCCCGGCGTTGGCCTGGGGCCTGGCGCTGGCCCTGATCTTGTTGATCTCATTCTCGCGGGTCTACCTGGGCATGCACTTCCCAACGGACGTGGTGGGCGGCTGGGTGGTGGGCGCGGCGCTGCTGTGGGCGGTGTGGCGCTGGCAAGCGCCGGTGACCCGTTGGCTCGTGCGCCAAAGCCTGGCGCGGCAAGTGCTGGTGGCGGTGCTGGTCTCGGCCGTGTACGTGGCCCTGGCGGCCGGCGCTCTGGCGCTGGCGGGCGGCACGGTGGACCCGGCCGCGTGGACCACGAACGCCGCCGCGACGCAGGCGGAGCCCATCGACCCGCGCAGCCCAAACAGCCTGGCCAATGCGGCCGGGATGGTGTTGGGCCTGGGCGTGGGGCTGGCACTGGCCAACCGCTGGGCGCGCTTCGACGCCGGCGGCCCGTGGGGCAAACGCGCGGCGCGCTTTGTGATCGGCGCGGTGGGGCTGCTGGTGTTCTGGCGCGGCCTGGCGCTGCTCTTCCCCGATGACCCGCTGGCACTGGCACTGGCACTGCGCTATGTGCGCTACGCGCTGACGGCGTTGTGGGCGATTTTCTTGGCGCCGTGGGTGTTTGTCAAAGCAGGTCTCGCTGAAAGAAAAGTTGCGGGGTAGGGGCGTTTAATTGAACGCCCCTACCGCGAGTTCTTTTCACACTGGCCTGACAAACTGCAGCGAGACCCACTCATTGCCATCGGCGGCGATGCAGCCCCAGCCGAACTGCTGGCCGGCCGGCTGGTAGGCGCCGAAGATGCGCACGGTGTCGCCCTGGTTGAGCAGGCGCAGGCGCGGAGGCTCAAGGCGCCCGGTCCAGGGGTGGGCCCGCACCGACAGCTGGGGGGCGGTGACGCGGTGCGTGGGGTTAGTGGGCGTGCTGGTGTTCGTTGGACTCGCCGGCGTGGCGGGGTCGGCGATGACGGGCGCCGCGCCGCGCACGACGTTGGGCTTGTCGCGCTCGGCCGTCAAATAGTCCAGCACGGCGGGGTAGGCGTAGGTGTAGTTCTGGTGCTTCCAGCCGTCAGAGGGGTCAACGGTAAAGGGCAGGACGGCCAGCACGTACCAATCCTCGCGCACCAGCCGGTCGTACCAGGCGAAGCGCTCCACCTGCTCGGAGGCCGGCAGGGAGTAGAAGTCCCCACTGTAGAACTCGCTCACCACGCATGGCACAACCTCGTCGCGCTGCTCGAGCAGGTGGTAGAGGAAGCGATAACGGCCGCACATGCTGCCGCCGCGCACCACGGCCGGCCCGCCAGGGATGGTATCGCCCGCGCCGGCCTGAATGAGCACCTTGCCGAAGACGCCCTCGTGCACGGTCAGCAGGTGGCCGCCCGCCTTGAGCAGGCCAAACAGCCCTGACTCCACCAAGCCCTGCATCTCGTCCCATTCGGGCGTGCCGGCGTTGAAGGCGGGCAGCGCCACCTTGAGACCGCGGCGGTCGGCCTCGCGCACCACCTCGCAGCAGAAGCGCCCGAGCGCGCGCCAGCCGGCCACGCCGGGCGGGTCGGCCTCGTTGAGGACTTCAAAGAAGTCGGCCGCCGCACGCTCGTCGGCGTTGGTGCGATCGAAGACCTGCTGGATCGTCTCGCGGGCGCCGCGCAAGAAGGTTTCGTCATCCCAGGTGTCGCAGTCCTGGGCCGAGTCCCACTTTTCATTCACAAAGCGCGTGATGGTCAGGGTCTCGGGGGAGACTTTCTTGACGTCAATGGCCAGGCCGGCATTGTCCACGCCTTTGACGAGGGACCACACCACGCCTCGGTCGGCGGCGGCGCGGACGAGGGGCATGGTCTGGCCAGGGACGATGCAGTGGAGGCCGAGTTTGGAGCCTTTGGCCAGGCCGCGGGTGAGGGTGGGGTTGGTCATGGGGCTGCTCCTTGGGTGTAGACAGTGGGAAGTGGGAAGTGGATAGTGGGTAGTGGTCAGTGGGTAGTGGGTAGTTGGGAGGTATAGGCGGCCGGCGGGCAGAAGCATGGCACGGGCCACGTTTGGATTGAGCATAGACAAGAAATGTTGCAGTAGCAAGCGGCAATCTCACAGCGGGTGCAGGGCGGGATTGAGACCCGCCGCAGGACCACCCGGCCCCCAAACGCAAGGATACCCCCGCTTATTCCAGTCGGGGCCGCCACGGCACGCGAACGCCGGCCGAGTAGGTGGTGGGGCCGTGTGCGCCATAGACGGTGACCTGGCCGGCGCCCAGGACAAGGGCATCGGGCAGGAGGAGGGCGGTGGATTCGTCGATGCCAACGAGGGTAACGCCAGGCGGGAGCGTGGCGAGCATGTGGGCGGTGGCCCAACGCTTCGACAGTGTGGCGTGGTGAGGCAGCACGGCCAGGCCGGGCGCCAGGCCCAGGCCGGAAACCCAGCCGTCGAAGCGCCACATCTGCGCGCCGAGCAGCATAGCGCCGGCGCTGGAGCCGGCCACCAGGCCGCCGCGTTGGTGGACGGCCAGCACGGCCTGCCAGGCCAGCGAGCCGCGCAGGGTCTCGAGCAGGTAGGCCGGATCGCCGCCGGTAAAGTAGATCAGGTGATGCGCGGTCAGGATCGCCGCCAGGTCGGGGTCGTTGGCGGACTCGTCGTCGACTACCAGGACCTTCTCGGCCTCTGCGCCGAGCCGGCTGAAGTGGCGCAGGCCGTGCTCGCCGACTACCTCGGGGTTCTCATTGGTGGCGGCAGTGGGCAAGATGGCCACGGACGTGCCTGGCCCGCCGGCCAAGTCCAGCAGGGCCAGGTCCAGCGCGTCGCTCGCGCGGCGAAACTCATTGCCCCCGATTAGGGCGACCGGCCCCACGGCGCTAGACTCGCTGGAGGCCGCGCTCGATGGCGTCTAGCCGGGCCAGCATCTCGGCGTGCAAGTGGTCGACCTTCTCATGCAGTTGGGCCACTTCCAGCTCCGCCTTGAGGTTGACGTCGTACTCGATGTCGGAGCGCAGATGCTCCTTGGCGGCCTGGCGGTTCTGGCTGAGCAGCACGAAGACCGACAGGACAATGGCCTCCAGAGAGACGGCCATGGTGAGCAGCCCGAAGGGGAAGGGATCGAAGAGCGCCAGACCGGGCAGCACCTCCAGGTTCAGGACGATCCACACGGTGAAGGCAACGACGTGCAGCATCAAGAAGGGGATGCTGCCGCTGAAGGCCGAGATCCAGTCGGCCGCTTTCTGCACCAGGGTGCGCTTGTCTTCCATCTCATCATTGACGTTACGCGAGGCGGTGTGCCGCAGGAGCTCGGTGTTGCGGCGCAGGCGCTGGCCCATGGCGGCCAGCAGGTCCATGGCGGCGCTGGGGCACATGAGCAGGAACTGATTGAGGTCGGCGCGGTCGAGGCGCAGGGCCTCCAGGTCTTGGGTCACCAGGGCCGAAGCCGTGCGCGGACCGCCATCCAGCAGCGACAGCTCACCGGCCATCTCGCCGGCGCGGGTGTGGGCCAGCACGATGCGTTCGCCGGTGTCGTTCTTAAAGAAGATTTCCAGCTCGCCCGTACGGACCACATAGAGGGCGTCGCCCGGGTCGCCGACCTGGAAGAGCAGCGTGCCAGCCGGGTGCTCGACCACATCGAGCTGGGCGGCCAGGGTTTCGCGCTCCTGTTCGTCCAACAGCTCAAACAAAGGGATGTCGGCTAAGAGGGCGGCGTGGGTGGGCATATAGGGCGAATCTCCGAAAGAAAGGCGACGACCGCGTTGGGTGCATCCGCCGTTGGTGGCCGAGGCGCGGCCCGGCGGTTGA
>CAYUYN010000101.1:0-11530 GCA_964449185.1 uncultured Anaerolineales bacterium
GCCGCGAATTTTCCGATTAGTTCGGACAAGTGCTGCCCCATGCGCCCAAACTCGACAAAATCACCGGCAAATCAAGCCCAAAGCCCGGTTTTCCGTGCTGCCCCCAAGTGCCCCCAAGTGCCCCCCATCTGCCTCAAGTGCCTCGTCCGCTGTGTCTGCTCAATCGCGTGGGGCTGGGGTCGAATAGGCCGCCCACCTTCCGACCTCTGACCTCTGCTTTCCCCTTTTGGCCGTCTGGACAACCTTTGCCCCACTCTTGGAGATTGGCGTTGGGTGCTAAAATCGCGGCATGTCACGCAGGGCCCTCGTCCGTCGTCTGTTGTCTGTCGTCGCCGTTGTCGGGCTGATAGGAGTTGTCGCGGCCTACCAGTGGCTGGTGATCGATCTGCCTTCGCTGGACCGGCTGACCGACAACCTGATCGTGCCGTCCACCAAAATCCTGGCGCGGGATGGGCGGCTGCTGTACGAGATCGCCGACCCGGCCGGGCTGCACCACACCACCGTGCCGCTGGCCGATATCCCCCTGGCGCTGCAGCAGGCCACCATCGCCACGGAGGACGCCAGCTTCTACACCAACCCGGGGGTCGACATCGTTGGCATCGCGCGCGCGCTGTGGATTAACGCCACCGGCGGCGAGGTGCTGGCCGGCGGCAGCACGCTCACCCAGCAGGTGGCGCGCAACATGCTGCTCGACCCGCAGGAACGCGCCCAGCGCACGCTGACGCGCAAGCTGCGCGAGTCCGTGCTGGCCTGGCGCCTCGCGCGCGCCTACACGAAGGACGAAATCCTGGCGCTGTATCTGAACCAGACCTACTACGGCCACCTGGCCCACGGGGTCGAGGCGGCGGCGCAGACCTTCTTTGGCAAGCCGGCGCACGACCTGGACCTGGCCGAAAGCGCGCTGTTGGCCGGGCTGCCCCAGGCGCCTTCGGTGTACGACCCGCTGCTCTTCCCCGCGGCGGCTGCCGCGCGGCAGGCGGTGGTGCTGGACCTGATGGCGAAGAACGGCTACATCACCGCCGGCGAGGCGCGGCTGGCCAAGGCTGAGAGGCTGCAGTGGACGTCTGCGCCCTTTCCCATCGAGGCGCCGCACTTTGTCTTCTACGTCTGGAACCTGCTCGAGCAAAAATACGGGCCGGAGGTGCTCTACTCCGGGCTGAACGTGGTGACCACGGTGGACCTGGACCTGACCCGCGCGGCGCAGGCCATCGCGCGGCGGCGCCTGGCCGAGCTGGCCGACCGGCTGGGCCCGCCGGCCAACGCCACCGATGCCGCGCTGGTGGCGCTCGACCCGCGCACAGGGCAGATCCTGGTGATGCTCGGCTCGCCCGATTATTTCAACGCCGCCATCTCGGGCGCGGTGAACCTGGGCGTGGCCCACCGCCAGCCGGGCAGCGCCATCAAGCCCATCACCTATGCGGCGGCCCTCTCGCCCGAGCTGTGCGGGGCAGCCAACAGCGCGGACGGGGCAGGGCTCTCGGCGGCGGCGGGCGAAGCGCGCTGCCCCTGGACGGCGGCCACGATGATCCTGGACGTGCGCACGGCCTTTACCACCCGGGAAGGCTTTGCCTACGTGCCGCAGAACTACGACCGCGCCTTTCACGGCCCGGTGTCGGCGCGCGCGGCCCTGGCGGGCAGCCTGAATATTCCGGCCGTGCGCGCGCTGGACCGCGTGGGGCTGCCGACCATGCTCAGCCTGGCCGGCCGCATGGGCCTGACCACGCTCTCGGACGCCGACCGGCTGGGGCTGGCGGTGACCCTGGGCGGGGGCGAGGTGCGCTTGCTGGACCTGACGGCGGCCTTTGGGGTCTTTGCCAATGGCGGCCGCAGCCTGGAGCCGGCCGCCATCCTGCGCGTGGAGCGCGCCAACGGCGAAGTGATCGAGCAGTGGCAGGCGCCCAACGGCACGCGCCCGCCGATGGGCGCCCGCGTGCTGGACGAGCGCGTGGCCTACCTGGTCAGCGACATCCTGTCGGACAACGCCGCGCGCGGCGCGACCTTTGGCTTCAATAGCGTGCTGCAGATCGGCCGGCCGGCGGCGGTGAAGACCGGCACCACCACCGACTACCGCGACAACTGGACCATGGGCTACACGCCCGACTTGGTGGCGGGGGTATGGGTGGGCAATGCCGACGGCTCGCCGATGGTGCTGCTCAGCGGCGTGGCCGGCGCCGGGCCGATCTGGCACGACTTTATGCGGGCGGCGCTGGCGGGCAAGCCCGAGACGGCCTTTGTGCCGCCGGCGGGCCTGGTGCGGACCGAGGTGTGCGTGCCCTCGGGCCTGCTGCCCACCCCCCTGTGCCCGCGCACGCGCAGCGAGCTGTTCCTGGCCGGCACGGCGCCGACCCAGCCCGATGGCCTGTACCAGTCCTTCCGGCTGGATGCGCGCACGGGGCAGCTCGCCGGGCCGGAGACCCCGCCCGAGTTTGTGACCGAGCAGGTCTTCCTGGTGCTGCCGCCCGAGGCGCAAGAGTGGGCGCGGCAGAACGGCGTGCCGCCGCCGCCGGGGGGCGTGGCCGGCGTGGAGGGCGGCCTGCCGCAGGCGCTGCAAATCGCCTCGCCCGATGCCAACACCGTCTTTCAGATCTCGCCGCGCCTGCCGCGCGCCAGCCAGCAGATCCCGCTGCGCGTGGTGGCCGCCCGGCCGCTGGAGGCTGTAACGTTTCTGCTGAATGGGAGGTCGTTGGGCACGCTCACCAGCGCGCCGTTTGAGCTGTGGTGGGCGCTGGAGCCGGGGAGCTATTCGCTGCGGGCGGAGGCGAGGCTGGCGGGAGGGGAGGCGGTGCAGAGTGGGGCGGTGGAGTTTGTGGTGCTGCCTTGAGGGGGGAAAGGCGGAAGTCGGAAGGCGGATGTCAGAAGGCGTTTAGCAGGCTGAGGCGCTTAGGCCGCCCTTGGGTGGGCTTGCACGCGCGCCTTTGGCATAAAGGCGAAGAGCGAGTGAAGTCGCTACTACGAGTGTGTGCGAAGTGGCGATTTCACTCGCTCTTGTTTGTGTGGCCGAGCCATCGCGGGCGGAGCCTGCTCCTACATTGGTCGATGGTGCTTCGTCGTTCGCTCGGCGGTAAAGGCTTGTCGCGCGCAGCGGATCGCGCGCAGCGGATCGTCAGTTTTAAGCGCCGCGCGGGCTGTCGCCGCCGTTGCGGTACTGCGGCAGGACGACGGTGAAGGTGGTGCCCTGGCCGGGGCGCGAGTCGAGCCAGATGCGGCCGTTGTGGTTTTCGACGATGGACTTGACGATGGACAGGCCCAGGCCGGTGCCGGCGAATTCCTGGCGGCTGTTGGAGGCGCGGTAGAACTTGTCGAAGATGTAAGGCTGGTCGGTGGCGGGGATGCCCATGCCGCTGTCGGCCACGGTGATGACGATGAGCTCGTCCTCGGCGCGGGCGTGGACGGCCACGTGGCCGGATTCGGGCGTGTATTTGATGGCGTTGTCGATCAGGTTGGCCACCATCTGCCGCAGGCGCGGCGGGTTGGCGAAGACGGTGGGCAGGGTCTCGGGCACGTCCATGGCCAGGGATTGGTGCTTGGCCTCGGCCTGCTGGCGCAGCCCCTCGATGGCGTAGCGCACCACCAGCGCCAGGTGGGTGGGCTCTTTCTGCGTGTCGAAGCCGGCCTCGATGCGGCCCAGGTCGAGCAGGTCGGTGATGAGGGTCGTGATGGACTGCACGCTGTACTGCACGCGCCGGATAAACTCGGCCTGCTGCTCGTTGACCGGGCCGGCACGGCCGATGAGCTCGACATAGCCCAGGATGGCGGTGAGCGGCGAGCGCAGGTCGTGCGAGACGGTGGTGACGAAGTCGGATTTAATGCGGTCGAGCTTCTTGAGGTGGGTGATGTCCTGGAGCACCACCGCGCGGCCGACGCCGCTGATGGGCGTCAGGTGGGCATTGAAGACGCGCCCATCGTCCAGGGTGACCTCCACGCGGCGGCTCTTGCCGGCCAGCAGCTCGCGCACTTCGACGTTGCGGATGACCTCGGTGTAGTCGTGCCCGGTGATGTCGGGCAGGCTGACGCCAAAGGCCGTGCGCGCGGTGGGGTTCATCAGGATCAGGCGGTTGTCGTTGTCCACGACCAGCACGCCGTCCTCGGTCTCGCGCAGGATGGTCTCGAGCTGGGCGCGCTCGCGGTCGGTGCGGGCATACAGATAGGCGTTTTCGATGGCGATGGCGGCGTAGTCGCCCAGGGCGCCGAGGAGGCGCTGGTCGTGCCGGGTGAAGGCCCGGCCGGCGCGGCGGTTGTCCACGCCCAGCACGCCGATGATGCGGTCACGCACCTTGAGCGGCACGTAGACCAGCGAGTGCACCAAGTAGGCGGTCTTGATCTTCTGCGGGGAGTTCTGGTCGAGCAGCACCGGCTCGCCGGTGCGGATGACGTAGCCGGCCAGCGAGTCCTGCGAGCGCAGCCGGAAGGTGCGCACGAAGCTGTCTTCGAAGTTCTTGGAGGCGCGCATGGTCAGCTCACGCGTCTGCTCGTCGAGCAGCAGCAGCGAGCCTTCCTCGGCGTGGGTCACGCTGACGGCCGCCTCCACCACCTTGGCCAGCACCTGGTCCAGCTCGAGCACCGAGGTGACGTTGCGGCCGATGCTGGTGAGGGTCTCCAGCTCTTTGTGGCGCGCCAGCAGCGACTGGTGGGCGGCCGACAGCTCGGCCTGCATGCGCACGTGCTCGCGGCGGCTGTGCATGCTGTCCAGGGTGCGGCGCACCGCCCCCAGCAATTCATCTTCGGTAAAGGGCTTGATGATGTAGTCGGCCACGCCCGAGCGCAGGGCCAGCTTGGCCAGCTCTTCGGAGCCTTCGGCGGTGATCAGGATGACGGGGATGCCCAGGCCCTCGCGGTGCACCATCTGCGCCAGCTCGAGGCCCGTCATCTCGGGCATCTTCATGTCGGCCACAATGAGGTCGGGCGCCGATTGGCGCGCGAGATTCATGCCCGCCAGGCCGTTTTCGGCAACCAGGGTCGTGAAGCCGTTAGGCCGCAGGATGTAATTGACCATCAGATCGCGCATCTCGCGCGAGTCGTCTACGACGAGAACTTTTTCAGACGCCATACATAAATCCAATAAATGCCCCCGCTGGGCGGCGACACCCGCGCTTGCCCGCGCTCGGCTGCCCACGCCTCAGGCGCGGCGCGGGGCTACGCCGGGGAGGGCGGCGGGCTGGGAGGGGGCAGCGAAGTCTTCGATCAGCCGCTGAGCGGCGTTAAGGCGGTCGAGCGCCGCCGCCAAGGCCTGGGTCTGCGGGGCGCTGAGGCCCTGGCCGCGCGCCAGTTGTTCCAGGGCGCCGCGGGCATGCACCAGGGGCTGCCGCAGCTGCTCGCTCGTGGCGCGCCAGGCATCATCCTTGCGGGCGCTGGTCTTGGCCAGCTCGTCGTAGGTGGCTTGCAGGGCATGCACGCGGGCTTCCATGGTGCTGAACAGGCGGCCGTTGATCATGGCGATGACGGCATAGTCGGCCACCGCCGACAGCATGGCCTGGTCGCGCTCGGTGAAGGGCCGGCCGGTCTTGCTGCCGACCACCAGCACGCCCACGACCGTGTCGCGCGCCTTGAGCGGCACGGCCACCACCGACTTGACCACCTGGCCGGCGCGCAGCCGCGCCAAGGGCGCCCCGGCCAGCGCCAGGGACTCGCCGGAGAGCATGATCAGCGACGAAAGGCCGTCGTCCCAGGGCTGGTTGAGCTTGATGGCGCCGGTGGCGGGCAGGTTGCGGGCGGCGCGCAAGACGGGTTTGCCGCTGTTGTCGTCCGACACCAACAGCCAGCCGACCTCGCCCTCGGTGACATACATGCCGGCTTCGAGCAGTCGGGTGAAGAGCTGGCTGAGGCTGGTGAGGGCGGTGACGGCCTTGCCGATGCTGGCCAGGGTGGTCAGCTCTTTGACGCGCTTTTCGAGCTGTTGGTTGGCGCTGGCGAGCTTATCGGCCAGGTGCTGGCGTTCGCGCCGCAGCCGCACTTCGCTCAGGGCCCGGTCGATGCTGGAGACGACCTCGGCCTCGCGCACCGGCTTGGTGAGGTAGTCCTTGGCGCCCAGCCGGAAAGCCTGCATGGCCTGCGACTCGGCGCCGCGCGGGCCGGTGGCGACGATGATGGTCTCCAGGCCCTGGCTGTGCATGGCCGTCAGCAGGTCGCGGCCGGAGAGACCGGGCAGGTCGAGCGCGGTGATGAGGATGTCGGGCGCCATCCGCAGCATGATCTGCAGCGCGGAGGGGCCGTCGCGGGCGGTGGCCACCTGGTAGCCGAGGGGGGTCAACACCTGATCGGCGATCAGGCTGACCACCTCGGGATCGCCGTCGACGACCAGGATCTTTTCAGACTGTTTGGGCGGCATAGGGTCGGGATAATAGCATGAGTAAAGTATTAAGGGAAACGGGCTGGAAAAGACGGCGACGGACGAAAGACGATCCGCTGCGCGCGACGGACTTTCAAAGCGTAGTGACGACTTCAGTCGATTCCCCTTGTGGCGCGAACGGGGAGCGACTGAAGTCGCTACCACGGGTCGAGCGTCTGCGCTGACGAACGCATAGGACCGCTGCGCGCGATCCGCTGCGCAACCGCTGCGCGCGATAGACCCTGGGCACTGGCCGGGGTGTGTCGTGCTGGGGCCGGTCCTCACCCCGGCCCGTCTGTCCGCTTCGCGTTCAGGCGCAGGTCTCCCAGCCGCTCCGCTGCGCTCCGGGGATAGGTATCTCCTGGCCCGCTTCGCGAAACCAAAGGCGCGAAGTTTCCAGCGGATTGTGAAGCGGATTGAGCCGCTTTGCTGGGCGACTTATAGGGAGGCTGGAGAGGCAGAGGGGGCAGGCCGCTTGCATGTCCGAAGACGACGCAATGCGTGAGAACGCCCTGCGACCACCCGCAGGCCCCCTTCCAGGTGAGGCTGGCGAAAGTGAGTGTGTGCTGAGAACCGTCTTTTATGCCTTGACGGGCGGTAGGGGCGGCCTAGAATCAACGGTAAGGAGACGGGTTCAATGGAATACCGTGACTATTACCAGGTCCTGGGTGTCGCCCGCGGCGCCACCGAGAAGGAAATCAAGTCCGCCTTCCGCCGGAAGGCGCAGGAATATCACCCGGACCTGCACCCGGATGACAAAGGGGCCGAGGAGAAGTTCAAAGAGCTCAACGAGGCCTACGAGGTGCTGCGCGACTCCGACAAGCGCGCCACGTATGACCGGCTGGGCAAGAGCTACTCGCAGTGGCAGAAGTCGGGCCAACCCGGCGGCGGCTTTGACTTTAGCCAGTGGGCGGCCGGCGCGCGCGGCGCCAGGGGCCGAGCGCCCGACGACCTGAGCGACCTGTTCGGCCAGGGCGGCTTCTCCGAGTTCTTCAACAGCCTCTTCGGCAGCGCGGCCGCCGCCGCGGCGGCCCGCCAGCAGGGCCGCAGCGGCAGCACCGCCGGCTGGACGCTGCGCGGCGAGGACCAGGAACAGCCCATTGAAATTACCCTGGAAGAGGCCTTCACCGGCGCGCAGCGCACCCTGCAAAAGGCTGACCGCCGCCTGGAGGTAAAAATCCCGGCCGGGGCGCGCACGGGCACGCGCG
This sequence comes from uncultured Anaerolineales bacterium, assembly GCA_964449185.1. GTDB lineage: Bacteria > Chloroflexota > Anaerolineae > Anaerolineales > UBA6663 > CAYUYN01. The sequence continues at coordinate 7,534 of CAYUYN010000101.1, forward strand.
TGCGCATGGCCGGCGCGGGCGGGCCGGGCCAGACCCAGGGCGACCTGTACCTGGTGGTGACGGTCAAGCCCCACGCGCGGTTCCGGCGCGAGGGCGACGACCTGCACGTGGACCTGCCGGTGGATTTGTATACCGCGCTGTTGGGCGGTGAGGCGCCGGTGCCCACCCTCTCCGGCGAGGTCAAGCTAAACGTGCCGGCCGAGGCGCAGGCGGGCAAGACCATCCGGCTGGGCGGGCAGGGCATGCCCAAACTGCGCACGCCCGCCGAGCGCGGCGACCTGTTGGCGCACCTCGTGGTGCGCATCCCCACCCAGCTCAGCGAGCGCGAGCGCCAGTTGTTTGCCGAGCTGCGCGCCCTGCGCGCAGCGGGCACCCACTCCCCCTGATACGGACACTGCAACCATGATGCCAAATTCTCAGCGGTCTCTACCGTTCGTTTCCGCGGCGCTGGTGCTGGCCGCGCTGGCTTGCTCGGTCGGCGTGCCGACCGAACGGGCCGCCAACCCCGACACCAACCTGCCGACCGCCGCGCCGTCTTCCACGCCCGCGCAGGTGGCCGAGGTGGACGCCTCGCCCCCGCCGGTGCTGCCGACGCTGACGCCGTTCGCGAGCGCGCCGCCGCTCATCACCAGCAGCGAGGAGCAGCAGCTCATCGAGCTGTACGGCCGGGTCAACCAGTCGGTGGTGTCGATCCTGGTGCAGGTGGGTACGGACGGCTTTGCCCAGGGCTCGGGTTTTGTCTTCGATGGCGAGGGGCACGTGGTGACCAACCAGCACGTGGTGGAAGGCGCCACGGAGATCGAGGTGGACTTTTCCTCGGGGCTCAAACTGCGCGGCGAGGTGCTGGGCACCGACCCCGACAGCGACTTGGCCGTCATCCGCTTGGAAGGCGCCGTGGACCAAGACCAGCTAGTGCCCCTGCCCCTGGCGGACTCGGACAGCGTGCGGGTGGGCCAGCGCGTGGTGGCCATTGGCAACCCGTTTGGGTTGGCCGGCACCATGACCGTGGGCATCATCTCGGGCCTGGGGCGCTCGCTGCAGGGCAACCGCCCGGCCGAGGGCGGCGGCAGCTTTACCGCGCCCGACATCCTGCAGACCGACGCGGCCATCAACCCCGGCAACTCCGGCGGCCCGCTGCTGAACATGAACGGCGAGGTCATCGGCGTCAACAAGGCGATTGAGTCGCAGACGGGGGTGAACTCGGGGGTGGGCTTTGCCATCGCCGCCAACACCGTGCGGCAGGTGGTGCCGTATCTCATCGCGGACGGGCGGTTTGTCTATCCCTACCTGGGCGTGAGCACCCTGCCGGAGCTGTCGCTGGGCCTGCAGGACGTGCTGCAACTGCCGCAGCCGGGCGGGGTGTACGTGACCAGCGTGGTGGTCAACGGTCCCTCGGACCAAGCCGGGCTGCGCGGCGACTCGGCCACGGCCGGTGACACCCTGCGCGGCGACGGCGACCTGATCGTGGCGGTGGATGGACAGCCGGTGCAGGTCTTTAGCGAGCTGATGAGCTACCTCGTCAACCACACCCGGCCGGGCCAGGCGATTCGGCTGACGGTATTGCGGTCGGGGGAGCAGGCGGAGGTGGAGGTGGTGTTGGGGGAGAGACCGTAAGAGTTGTATGTGGGTATGTGAGTGTGCGAGTGGGTTTTACCCACACACTCACACACCTTCTTCAATCCTACCCCCCTCCACCCGCCACACGGTCGCTTGCTCCCTAAACTCGGGCGGGAAGAGCGTCAGGTCGGTGGTGGTCAGGAGGCATTGTTCGGCGGCGCCGAGGCGGGCGAGGAGCTCGTGGCGCCGGTTTATATCCAGCTCGGCCAGCACTTCATCCAACAACAATAAAGGCCATTCGCCGGTGCGGGCCTGCATCCATTCGACCTCGGCCAGCTTGAGCGCGAGGACGGCGGTGCGGGCTTGGCCGCGCGAGCCGTAGGTGCCGAGGTCCAGCCCGCCGGCCAGAAAGCGCACCTCGTCGCGGTGCGGGCCGGAGAGCGTCATGCCGCGGCTGATCTCCTCGGCGCGGGTCGCGCGCAGCTTGTCCAGCAGGCCGCTCTGCACTTCTTCCTGGCTAATGCTGCCGCGATGGATGGGCACGTCCAGCGCCAGGCCCAACTGGCCGTCGGGCGCGGCGGCCGGGTCGAAGGCGGGGTGGTAGGCCAGGCGCAGGCCGTCGGCGCCGCGGGTGAGGCCGCGGTGGATGGCGGTGGCGCGCGTCTCCAGGTCGGCCAGGGTCGCGGCGCGCGCGGTGAAGATCAGCGCGCCGTGCTCGGCCAGGCGTTCATCCCAAAACTCCAGCTGGCCGTCGGGGCCGCCGCGCTCTTGGAGCTGCTTGAGCAGGGCGTTGCGCTGCGACAGCACCTTGTTGTACTCCGACAGCGCCAGACTGTAAGCCGGGTCCACCTGGCTGAGCGCCACGTCCACATAGCGGCGCCGGTCGGAGGGCGAGCCCTCCACCAGGGTCAAATCTTGCGGCAGGAACAGCACGACGTTGACTTGCCCGGCCAGATCGCTGACGCGGCGCTTGACGCCGTTGACCAGCACCTCTTTGCGCAGGCGGCCGTCGCCCGAGCTGGTGGGGTCCACGATCAGGCGGATCTCCACCCGTTTGGGGGCGGGGTCGTCGCGGCTGGCGGCCTCGCCCACAATGCGGGCGAACGGCAGGCCCTCGGCGCGCAGGGCCAGGAAATTGATCAGTTGGCGGTCAGAGGCGGCGTGGTGGGATTGGCCGGTGGCCAGGCAGTAGAGCGCTTCGAGCAGGCTGGTCTTGCCCTGGGCGTTGGCGCCCACCAGGATGAGCGGCCCGGGCGGCAGGGCGACCTCGAGCCGGGCGTAGAGGCGAAAGTTGGTGAGGGACAGATGGCGCACGCGCATGCGGGGGGGATTCTAGCATAGGCGGGGGGTGGGGGAGTGTGGGGGTGTGGACGCTGGCGCGTGGACGTGTGGAAGTGTACTGGGTTCGCCCTGAGCCTAATCCTGACTGGTGGCCGCATCCGGCACGGCCAGTGCCCGTTGCCCTTGCCAGGGCTTGAAGAGCAACAGATAAAAAGCCACGAGCACGACCAGCGCGCCGACCAGGTTGAACAAGGGGTCGAAGCCGTTGGCGGTGAAGAGGGCGGGCGTCTCGAGGGCCGAGCCTTCAAAATTCGCCAGCAGCGCGCCGAACAGGTTGTTGCCGACGTGCGCCCCAATGGCCAGCTCCAGGCTGTTGTCGCGCAGGGTGACGAAGGCCATGCCCAGGCCGAAGAGGAAGTAGTAGCTCATCACCAGCCAGAAGTTTACCGAAACCTCGGGGTTGGCGAAGTGGGGCAGGGCGAACAGCAGCGCTGACACCAGGCTGAGCAGCAGGGAGTTGCGGGTGAGCAGACCCAGCCCCTGCAGGGCATAGCCCCGAAAGAACAGCTCTTCCGAGCCGGCCTGGATGGGCACCAGCACGGCGGCCATGAGCGCGAACGGGAAGAAGCGGAGGGGGTCAAAGGTCAGCCGGTAGCGCCCGGGGAAGAGCAGCGCTTCCACCACGGTCACCAGGCCGATGAGCAGCACCCAGAGCGCGAACCCTTGCGCGATGCGGCGCCAGTTGACGGGCCGGCCGGGGGTGACGAGGCTGACCGCCGGTCGCCGGTGGAGGAAGCGCACCACCCACACCAGGCCCAGCAACAAGGCCACAAAGCTGCACATCAACAGCGGGAAGGTCAGCAGCGGGTCAACGCCCACCAACAGGCCGGTGGCGCGGTTGACGTCGGTGTTGGGGTTGCCATCGGCGAGGACCAGGGCCACGCCGGCGAGCTGCGGGACGGCCCCGACGAAGGCGGCCATGAAGAAGACCACCAGCACGCCCAGCCCATAGCGCCACCAATGGTTCTGGCCCAACCGCGCCGAGTCTAAGAAGGAAGTGCCCATGCCATACCCTTTCGTCCTACACAACTGATTTTACCCTGGCGCAACGCATGATAGGTCTATTGAAAAACGCGGCAAGTGACCACTAGCAAGGAAA
>CAYUYN010000102.1:0-11452 GCA_964449185.1 uncultured Anaerolineales bacterium
CACGGCCCACGCCTCGCGCAGGGGCCGGGCGGGCAGCACGGGCGGCAGGGTGCGGGCGATGCGCTCGAAGCGCGGCGAGGCGTCGGACAGGTAGCGCGGCGCCTCGAGGCCCACGGTCTTGAGCACCCAGGTGGTCTGCGGATTGGTAGGCCCGGCCCGGGCGGCAATGGCGTTCTGGCCGTCGCGCTCGCGCAGCAGCCAGGCGTAGCCCGCGGCGGCGGCGATGGCATCGGTGTCCGGGTTCACGTGCCCGATGACGTACACCGGCTCCATGCGCAGATTGAGGGCCGGCGCGGCCAAGTCAAGCTTCGCCATCGGGATAGACTTTCCAGCCCAGGGCTTCCACATCGCCGTCCACCCGGAACTCGTCCGGAAGCTCGGCCAGGGTCAGCTCGGCCTCCGCCGTGACGCTTCCATCAGGCAACTGGATCTCGGCATGCGCGACGGCCAGCCGCCCCCGGCGCTTGAGCAAGCGGCCCACCACCGCCAGCCGCTGGCCGATGGGCGTGGGCGTGCGGTACTTGACTTCCATCTTGGCCGTCAGCATGAAGCCAGTGTGGTCACCGATCATCACCACGCGACCGCCGACCTCGTCCAGAATGGAAGCCACAATGCCGCCGTGGAGCACACCCGGGTAGCCCTCGTAGTCCTTGCCGGGTGTGTAGTGGGCGGTGACCTCGTCGGGGCCCGTCTCGTAGAACTCAAGCTTGAGACCGACCGGGTTATCCAGGCCGCACACAAAGCAGAACGACGAATTGGGTTGCTTAACGAGCACGAGCGGTCGTCTCCAGTCTGAACCAGCGCTTGAGCGCCATTATACTCTGCCGCGCGAGAGAGAATAGGCGGGTGCGGGCCGCGGACGGCTGTCGCCGCTTACGCCGGGGCAAAGGTATCGATCATCAGCGTCGGATCGCTCATCGGATACAACACCGGGCAGGTGCAGCCGCGGTCGATGTATTCCTGCACCTTGGCGCGGGCCTCGTCGGGCGTGCCGGTGGCCGAGATCTTGAGCACAAACTCATCCGGCACGTACTGCATGGCCTCGTGCACCTGCTCAAGGGTGGCCGGCCAGCCCAGGATCGACTGCACCTTTTTGACCACATCCTCGCCGACGCCCGAAGCCTTGGCGATGTGCGGCTGCTGCGCCAGGTACTGCGTCAGCAGCACCTTGGCGGCCTCGATGGCCTGCTTGCGGTCGGGGTCGACCGAGCACACCACCAACTGCGGCCGGTCGAGGTCCGGCAGGGTGCGGCCGGCCTTGCGGGCGCCTTTGTCCAGCAGCTCCAGGGCCTTGTCGTTATACTCGGGCGGCACGCAGTAATTCAACAAGGCGCCGTCGGCGATTTCGCCGGTCAGCTCCAGCATCAGGTCGCCGGTGGCGCCGATATAGATGGGCACGTTGCGCGGCTCGCGCCGGCCGTGCACCACGTCCAGCTCGATGCCGGTCACCTGGTGAAACTCGCCCTGGAAGGTGACGTTCTCCAGGCGCAGCAGCCGGCGCAGCACCTCCACCGTCTCGCGCATGGCCAACAGTGGCTTGCGCCGCTCGATGCCCACGTTGCGGGCCAGCGGGTCCCACCAGGCGCCAATGCCGCAGATGATGCGGTTGGGCGCCAGGTCATCCAAGGTCAGGAAGGTGGCGGCCAGCAGGCCGATGTTGCGTGTCCAGTTGTTGATGACGCCCGAGCCGATCTTGACCCGGGACGTGGTGGCGGCGAAAGCCGCCATGGGCACGATGGCATCGCGCACCAGCCGGCTCTCGGCCTGCCATACGGCCTCGAAGCCCTTGCTTTCGGCATACTGGGCATAGCGGATGCCGTCTTGCAGCGAGTGCGCGTCTTGCAGGTACAGGGCCACACGGTCAAGGGTCATGCTCATTCTCCTCTATGGACGGCGCTGACGGGACGCGCCCGGCCCGGTATATCCGCCAATCCTCCGGCACGTCGACGTCCAGGGCCGCGCCTGGCAGGCGGAACACGCGCACCCGAATTTGGGCGTGGGCAGCCAGCGCAAGATGCCGCGCAAAGCTGCCTTCACCAAAGGCATAGGGCAGCAGCCCCGGCGGGCGCACGAACAAGGCATTGGTGCCCTGCTCGTGCCGGTCCGGCGCAATGGCCATGACCGGCCCGGCTTCGTCGTCGCTCACGAGCTGCGCCACGTCGCTTGTGCTTAAGAACGGCAAATCGGTCGGCAGAATCAGCACGGCATTTGCCCGCGCGTCCCGCGCCACCCGCGTGGCATGTGTCACTGCGGCGTTGAGCCCGTGCGAGCCGTTTTCGGCCACGCTTTGAACCCCGGTTGCGCGGGCCACTTCAAGCGCCGCCGGGTCTCGGCTGACGACCAGGATCTGTGCAATGGCCGGCATCTGCGCCAAGACTCCTAAAGCATGGTTCAGAAACTCGCGGCTTAGCCCGGCGCGTTCAGCATCGCTCAAGACACTCGCCAGCCGGCTCTTCGCGCTCGAGAACGGCTTGACCGGCACGATGGCCCAGATCATCAACAAACGTAATTAGTCATTGGGAATGAGTTACGCATTACCAATCACCAATTACCGCCTCCGCCAGCCGAGCCCGATCAGCATCGCTCTTCATGACCGTATCCGTCACCAACACGCGCAGGCCCAGCGCCGCAAGGTCGGGCTCCAGCGCCGCATCGACCGCATCGAGCACAAAGCCTCGAATGAGGCCGGCGTAGGCTTGCGCCACGGCCACCGGCGACACCGGCAGCCCCAGCTCGGCCAGCATCTTGCCGGCTGGTCCCTTCAGCGCCTGCCCGCCGACGATGGGCGTCACCGCCACGCCCGGCCTGGCGGCCAGCCGCTCACGCACACCCAGCAGGCTGAGGATGGGCCCAAGACTGACAAACGGGTTAGACGGGCAGAACACAATCAGGTCGGCCTGCTCCAGCGCCGCCAGCACCGCCGGTGTCGCCCGTGCCGCGCTGTCCGCGGCAAAGCGGAAGCCGCTGACGCGCGGGCGGCACTGCCGGTGGACGAAGTACTCCTGAAACTCAAGCTCACCTTCGTCGGTCTGCACCATGGTGCGCACGGCGTCGTCTGACATGGGCAGCAGCCGCGGGCCCACGCCCAACGCGCGGCTGAGCGCCTGTGTCACCTCGGTTAAGGTCTCGCCCGCCGCCAGGCGCCGGCGCCGCTCGATGTGCGTGGCCAGGTCGCGGTCGCCCAGGCGAAACCAGGTGGCCGCCCCCAGGCGCTCCAAGGCACCCAGGAAATTCCAGGTCTCATCGACCTGGCCCCAGCCGGTGACGGGGTTCGCCAGGCCGGCCAGGGTGTACATCACCGTGTCGAGGTCCGGGCAGATGGGCAGGCCCAGGTGCTCGAAATCGTCGCCGGTGTTGACGACGACCGTCAGGGCCTCGGCCGGCAGCCGCAGCGCCAAACCATGGGCGAGCTTGGCGCCCCCCACCCCGCCCGCCAGCGCAACGACGTTCATCGGCGCAGGGCCACGTCGGCCAGAGGCCGGCGCACGGCTGGCTTGCCGGCGCTGTCGGGATAGCCCAACGTCACCAGCGCCTGCGCCTGCCACTCAGCCGGCAAGTCCAGCGCGCCAGTGACGGCCTCCGAGCAAAACAGCGGCGCGCACAGCCAGCACGCGCCCAGTCCCTCGGCCTGCGCGGCCAGCAGCAGGTTCTGGACCGCCATGGCCACGCTCTGCACCGCCATCAGGTACTCGGCGTTCTGCCGGCGCGCATCCGGATAAGCGTCCATGTCGCCCAGGGTCAGGCAGACCACGACCACCACCGGCGCGCCGGTGATGCGCGCATACGAGCGGGCCGCGTCGGCCTCCACGGCCGCCAGCTGGTCGCCATCGGCCAGGCGGTCGGCACGCAGCCGGTCGCCCATGGTGCGCGCCAGACGCTGCCGGGTCTCGGAGGCGGTGACGATGACAAAGCGCCACGGTTGCCGGTTGTGCGCCGACGGCGCCCACATGGCCGCGGTCAGCAGTCGTTCGACCACTTCGGCGGGCACCGCTTGCGCCGTGTAGCGGCGGATGGAGCGGCGCGCGCGGATGAGCGCCAGCACGTCGTCGGGGATCACGTCACTTACTTCTTGGGGAACACGTCTTCCGCGCGCACCTTGTACGTCACGCGCACTTCGCCCGGGCGCTTGGGATAGTCCCGGCTGCCATGATACTTCTCATTCAGCGAGCAGATCATTTCATAGCCGCCCTCTTCGGTCTCTGCGACCACCGGCCCGGTGATCAGCACATAGCGGTACGGATTCTTGGGATCCATGATCGACAGCGACACCTTGGGATGACGCTTGAGGATGCGATCCTTCACGCGGTTGCGCGCGGTATTGATAATCACATGCTCGCCATCCCACGCAAACCACACCGGCGAAACGTGCGGCGTTCCGTCCTGGCGCGTGAGGGCCAGGTTGACAAACGACTTAACTTCGTCGCTCAGCAGGTCCCGCAGCCGCTCGGGGATCAAGCTACCATCAGATACAGGCTCGGTCATCGTTCAACAGTCCTTTCCCGAAACAAGTCCATCTCTTTGGCGCGGATCAGCTCGCGGGCCGTGCCTTCCCGGAAGGGATAGGGCACACCGCGGATGTGGATGACTGGCCGGCCCTCATCCGCCTGCCCCATCAGCAGGGACGCCGCGGCGGCCAGCTCATCGGCCAGCCCGATCTGGGTCACCTGCAGCGCATAATCGAACAGGTCGGGGTGGCCGCGCAGGTCCAGCAGCGCCGGAAAGCCGGCCACGCCCAGCGCCACGCCCACCGTGCCGTTGCGCCAGGCGCGGCCATGCGAGTCGTTGATGAGCACGGCCACGTCGGCGCCGGTTGCGGTTCGCAGCCGCTCACGGAGCGTCTGGCACGTCGCGTCGGGGTCGCGCGGCAGCAGCAGCACCACTTCACTCGCGCCCGTGTCGTGCGGTCCGACGTTTGAGCGGTCCACCCCGGCGTTGGCGCACACAAAGCCCAGGCGGTGCTCCACGATCAATGTGTTGGGCCGCGCGCGCAGCACCTCGGTGGACTCGGACAGCACCACCTCCACAAAGCGCGCGTCCTTCAGCGTTACCGCCGCCAACTCTTGGGCGCGGGCCGAAGGCACCACTTGCGCGAGGTCCACCCGCTGCCCCTCGGCCTTGGACACGACCTTCTGCGCGATGGCCAGCACATCCCCCGTCCGCGGGCTCAGGCCAGCCGCGCGCAGACCCGTCATAATCAACTCGGCCAAGTCATCGCCTGGCTGCACCAGCGGCAAACCTGGCAAGGCGGTCAGCACGAGCGAACTGGCTGTGGTATCAACCGGCATTTGGAAAACCGTAATTGGTAATTGGTAATCAGCAATTGTCTCCTAAATTACCAGTTGCTAATTACCAATTACCTCCTTAGGAATGCCGGATATCCTGATGCCACCGGTCTTGGATTTATAGCGCTTATTCATGGCGATGATGAGGGCGGTCAGCCCTTCGACCACCAGGCCGTTGTCCAGCCCGCCGGCCTCGTAGGCCCGCATGCCGGCGGCCTCGGCCAGAACCACCACCACGGCACGAGCCTCGCCATCGTCGGCGGTGACCATCACGTCGCTGGCCAGCGCGTGGTCAAGCTGCTTGAGCGCGTGCGCGGGCACGTTTTGGAACGCCCCCACCACCCGCACGCCGGGGCCGAGCAGGTCCTGCGCCAACCGGGCCGAGGCCTTGCCCTCCGGCGGCTTCGGGTTGCGGGCGTCCACGCGCGCCGTGGCATCCACCAGGATCTTGCCCGACAGCAACGACTTGACGCTCTCCAGGGTTGCCAGCTGAGCCTCCGCTGGCACGGTCAGCACCACAATCTCGCCGGCCTGCGCGGCTGCCTCATTGCTCAGGCCGCGCACACTGGTGAGGCCCAGCTGCGCGTTCAGCGCTTGCGCCGCCTCCGCCGCCCGCTCGGCCGAGCGCGAGCCGAGGATGACGGGATAGCCCGCCTTGGCCCAGCGCAAAGCCAGGCCGGTGCCTTCTTTGCCAGTGCCGCCCAGCACTGCCAATGTTGGTCTTTCACCCATTCAGTCTCTCCCAGACGTTTGCCGCCAGCTCGCGGCTCTTGGCCGCAATCTCAGCCTCATCCAAGAACAGGAGCTGGCGGTCGCGCATCAAGACCTTGCCCCCGGCGATGGTGGTCGTCACCAGCGAGGCCTCGAAGCCAAACAGGATATGCCACGGCAGATTGTCAGCGTTGAGCGGCGTCGGGGCATGATAATCAACAAAGATGAGGTCGGCAAAGGCGCCGGGCGCCAGCACCCCGAGCGGCGCCTGCGGGAAGAACTCAGCGGCCAACGCGGCGTTGTTGTCTACCGCCATCTGGATCACAGTGTAACCGCCGGTGCGGCGCGGATCGCGGTGGGCGGCCTTGTGATACAGGTAGGCGGCTTTCCATTCCTCCCACATCGCATTCGAGAAGCCGTCATTGCCCAGGCAGACCTTGACGCCCGCGCGCAGCAGGCCGTCCACATCGGCCGCGCCCACGGCATTGTTCATGTTCGAGCGCGGCTGGTGGGTCACCCAGGTGCCGCTCTCGCGCAGCAGCTCGGCCTCGCGGTAGTCGATGTGCACGCAGTGCGCGGCGATGGTGCGCGGCCCGAGCACGCCCGCGCGCGCCAGCCGGTCCACCGCGCGCAGACCACTCTTCTTCAAGCTATCGTACTCATCCGCCTCGTGCTCGGCCACGTGCACGTGGAAGCCGCCGGCGTGCGCCGCCCGGCAAGCCTCCAGCGTGGCGTCGGAGAGGGTCAGCGAGGCGTGCAGGCCAAAGGTGGCGGCCAGGTGCGGCTTGGGCGCGGCCGCCTGCGCCCGCAGAAAGCGCACATTCTCTTCAATGCCGGCCCGCGCCCGCTCCGGTCCGTCGCGGTCGGTGACCTCGTAGCACAGCGCGGCCCGCAACCCCGCCTGCTCCACCGCCTCGGCGATGACGTCCAGCGAGCCGTCGATGGCATTCGGCGAGGCATGGTGGTCGATGAGCGTGGTCGTGCCGTGCTTGACGGCGTCCACCAGGCACCCCAGCGCCGAGTAGCGCACATCGTCGAGAGTCAGCGCCTTGTCGAGCTTCCACCACAGCCGCTCCAAAATCTCGGGGAAGTCCTTGGGTGGGTCGCCGGGGATGGCCAGGCCGCGCGCGAAGGCGCCGTAGAAGTGCGTGTGCGCACAGATGTTGCCCGGCATTACCAACTGCCCGCGCGCGTCCAGCACTTCTTCGCCAGGCGTGGCGGCCAGCGCCGGCCCCATGGCGGTGAGGCGGTCAGCTTCCACGCGCAGGGCGTGGCCAGGCAGCAGGCGCGGCTCGCGGCCCCAGGTGACCAGCGTGGCATTCGTAATCAGCACGGCGCGCCTCTCAATCAAACGCCGTCGGGCGCTGGGGGTCGTCCAGGTGCGCAAAACATTCGGCGAAGTGCGCAGGCGTGGTGCGGAAGCCCGACAACGGCGGCCGCGCGTCGCGCTCGAAGAAACCGACCTCAAGAATCTCGTGGTCGGGCCGCGCCTCGCCGCCTGTGAGCGTGCACAAGAAAATGAGCTTGTAAGCATGGAAGGCCGAGAACGGCTCGCCGCCGCGGTTGGCGTCGAAGACGCCCACCACCTTGCGCGGCACGCAGGTGAAGCCGGCCTCTTCATACACCTCGCGCGCGGCGGCTGCGGACGGCGCGTCGCCCACGTCGGCCCAGCCGCCCGGCAGGCACCAGCCACCGTCCGAGCGTTCGCGCACCATCAGCAGCCGCCCGTCGCGGAAGCACGCGGCGCGCACGTCCACCTTGGGCGTGGCGTAACCCGGCTGCACCGTGAACCATTGCTCCAGGGTAGTCGCTGCCAGCCCGGTGTGCATGGCAAAGATTTCCTGTGATACCACGTACAGCCGCTGATAGCGGTCGCGATCAAACGGGTTCTCGGCGTACGTCAGGCCCGTCTGGGCCAGGGCCTGGAGGGTACGGCCCCAGTTCAGCCAGTCGGGTTGGCGGTTGGCCGTGGCCATCTAGGGCAAGGGTGAATAGCTGGTGGGAGCCAGGAACTGATTGCGAATGTTGGACCACAGCGGGCCATCGGCCTCGGTCTCGCGCTTGACGGCCAGCCATTCGGGGTCGGCGGAAAAGGCGTTCCACTTGCGTTCGCGGTCGGCCATGTCGTCGTAGGACAGGAGGTAGGTGAACTCGAGGGCGCTGGGACCCACCAGCGTGGTCCAGAAGCCCACCATGCGGATGCCGTGCTTGGCAAAAAAGCGCGTGGCATGTTTTTCAAAACGGTTGTTCAACGCCGGCAGCTTGCCGGGCACGGCCTCGTAAATGCGCAGCTCGTACAGCATGTCAGTAGACTTCCTTCTGGCCGCTTTTCAGGGCCAGCAGCAGCTTGTCTTGGTCAACGGGCAGGTTCATCACCCGGACCCCGCAGGCATTATAGACGGCATTGGTGATGGCCGGCGTGGTAGGGATGCTGGCCATCTCGCCCACCCCCTTGGCACCGTACGGACCGTCGGCCGTTTCATCTTCCACAATGAACGAGACGATCTCGGGCGCGTGCTTGATGGACGGCATCTTGTAGCGCGCCAGGTAGTCCGTAAAGATGTAGCCGCCTTCCACCACGAATTCCTCGGTGAGGGCGTTGCCCAGCCCCATGATCATGCCGCCCTCGATCTGCCCTTGCAGCGCCAGGGGGTTGATGGCGCGGCCCACGTCGTGGGCGACCACGAGGCGCAGCACTTCCACTTCGCCCGTCTCCAGGTCCACCTCGACCTCGGCGGCCTGCGCCGAGTAAGAAAAGGCAAAGTGCATATCGCCGCCGGTGCCCAGCGGCTGGGTGGTGGGCGCCCAATAGGTGTAGAGGGCCTTGGGCTCGCGGCCTTCCTGCTTCATCAGCACTGCCGCCTCGCCCAGGGGCACGGTGTGGCCGTTAACGTGCGCCAGCCCTTCCTCAAAGCGGATGTTCTGCGGTGGCTGGTCATACTTTTCAGCCAGGGTCGCGGCCAACGCCTCGCGCAGGGTGCGCGCCGCCAGCCGCGCGGCGTTGCCTGTCACATAGGTCTGGCGCGAGGCCGTGGTCGGCCCGCCATCGGGCGTGAGGTCCGTGTCCGACAGCAGCACCCGCACGCGGTCGTAGGGCAGACCCAGCTCCTCGGCCGTGCACATGGCCACCACACCCACCAATCCCTGCCCAATCTCGGCGGCGCTCGTGCGTACCTCGGCGGTGCCATCGTCGAACAGCTCCACCTCCGCCGCCGACTTATCCGGCGCCCCGCCCCCCAGGCCGGTATTCTTATAGCCTACCGCCATGCCCCAAGCGCGCCGCTTGCGAGGCAAGGAAATAAGGGAAGCAGGGGACCTCTTGACGTACGCCTCCACCTTCTCCAAGCACTCCATCAGCCCCACCGACTCCCGCAGCACCTGACCCGTGTTCGTCACGCTCCCCACGGTCAGCGCGTTGCGGCGGCGCAGCTCATATGGGTCGATCGCGAGCGCTTCGGCCAGCATGTCCATGGTGGTCTCGACCGCAAAAGCGGACTGCGTGACCCCAAAGCCACGGAAGGCGCCGGCCGGCGGGTTGTTGGTGTACATGGCATAGCAATCGGCCTGAACGTGCGGCACGTTGTAAGGGCCGGCCGAATGCGTGGTGGCGCGGGTCATCACCTTTTCGCCGAGCGAGGCATAGGCGCCGGTGTCGCCGTAAAGCTCGGTGTGCACGCCCGTGAGGGTGCCGTCGCGCCGCGCGCCCATCTTGATGTGGATCCGGGTGGCATGCCGCTTAGGATGGAAGATCATCGATTCGTGCCGGTCGTACAGCATCTTCACCGGCCGGCCGGTCGCCTGCGCCAACAGAGCCACATGGATTTGCCCGGCGATGTCTTCCTTGCCACCAAAGCCGCCGCCAATCAGGGTGCCCACCACCCGCACCTGCTCGTCCGGCAGTCCCAGGCAGCGCGCAATCTGCGAGCGATCCTGGTAAGGGATTTGCGAGCCTACGTACACCGTCAACCGGCCATCCGGCTCGGGCACGCCGATGGCGCACTCCGGCTCCAGGAAGGCATGCTCATAGAACGGCGTGTGGTATTCGCGCTCCACGATGACGTCGGCCTCGGCCAGGCCCTGCTCCACATCACCCTTGCGCACCTTGATGTGCTTGAGCATGTTGCCCGTGGCGTGCACCAGCGGCGCATCGGGCCGGCGCGCCTGCACCGGGTCGCTCACGACCGGCAGAGGCTCGTACTCGACCTCGATCAGCGCTAACGCCTGGGTGGCAATTTCGCGCGTGTCGGCGGCCACGATGGCCACCGCGTCGCCCAGGTAGCGCACCTTTTCGCCGCACAGCGCCGGCCAGTCGGCGGTCACCAGGCCGTGGTTGGCTTGCCCCGGCACGTCAGCGGCGGTCAGCACCGCGCGAACGCCCGGCAGGGATTTGGCCCGGCGGGTGTCCAGCCGCTTGATCAGTGCGTGCGGGTACTGCGCGCGCAGTGTGCGCGCCTGCAGCATGCCCGGGAAATCGTAGTCATCGGTGTACTTGGCCCCGCCCGTCACTTTCGCGACCACATCCGGCCGGGGCAAGGGCTGGCCGATGACCTTCAGCGGCGTTTTCGTCGCGGGCAGGTTGTAGAGCGCGGCGGGCAGCGGCTCGCCCGTGCGCACCGTCCGCGCCGCCGCCTGGATGGCATTGATAATGAACGAATAGCCGGCGCAGCGGCAGTAGGTGTCCTTGAGCGCCACCTTGATGTCGTGCTCGCTCGGCTCAGGCACCTGGTCGATCAAGCCCTTGGCCGCCATGATCAGCCCCGGGATGCAGAACCCACACTGCGGCGCCCCGCCGCGGGCGAAGGCCTCTTGCAAAGGATGGAGGTCAGAAGTCGGAGGTTGGAGGTCAGAGGTTAGTGGTCGGAGATCAGTTTCTGACTTCTGACTTCTGACTTCTGACCTCCACAGAGGCGCGAGCCCCTCAATCGTCATTACCTCCGCGCCGCCGGCCTTCAGCGCCGGGTAGATGCACGAGTCCACGGGGGTGCCATTGACCAGCACGGTGCAGCTGCCGCACTCGGCCTCGTTGCAGCCGATCTTGGTTCCGGTCAATCCCAGGCGGTAGCGCAGTACCTCGGCCAGGTACTCGTTTTCGCGCACGTCCACGGTCGCGGCCTGGCCATTAAGGGTTAGGGTTAGCTTCGCCATGTCTGCCTCCTACCGGTCCTACAGCCCAATGCCTTCCGGCACTACTTCACCCGTCACGGCGCGGTGCACCGCCAGCCGCAGCGCGCGCCCGGCCAGCACCGCCACCATCTCGCGCCGGTAATCGGCCGTGGCGCGATGCGGCGAGGTGCGCAGTGGGGCCTCGGCCCACAGCGCCTCGACGACTTCATCCAGCACGGCGTTGTCCAGCGCTCGACCGCTGAGCACCGCCTCGGCCCGCTCCGCCCGTAGGGGCACCGGGCCAGCCGGCCCCAGCGCCAACCGCGCCGCGCGCACGCGGCCATCGGCGACGGCCA
>CAYUYN010000103.1:0-11394 GCA_964449185.1 uncultured Anaerolineales bacterium
GCTGGCGCCGGCGCTGTGGCTCGGCTGGCTGGTGGCGTATGCCGTCAGTGCGCTGCTGCTGCTGCGCGGCGCCTGGCGTTGGCGCCGCCAATCGGCACTGTTAGGCTTGTGCTGGAGCACGCTTCTGTATGCGACCTTCTTGCCCGGGCCGATTGGGGATATTCGTTTTCGGGTGCCGGTGGTGCCGCTGCTGATTGTTCTGATGGCGTTGGGCTTTGCCGAGCCACGGCCTTTCAAACAAAAATAATAGTGGTGAACGTGCTGCCGGAGATGATCTGCGCCACGTCCAGCACGCCCAATAGCATGGTCAACGGGTTGCGCAGATCGTGCACCATTCGCCGAAATGAAACGTGGCGGTGGTGAACGGGCTTCGGCCGTTCACCACCGCCACATAGAATATTACAGGGTTGCCTCTAATGCCCGCAGTCGTAAAGCTGCTGCGCGCCTCCCGGCGGGCCGCCGTTTGGCCCGCCCGTCGCGCCTTGCGGCGCCGACTGCCACAGCTTGGCCGACATGGCCCGGCACTCGGCGTAGACCCGGCGCGTCAGCACCACCGCGCCCAGCCAGGGCCAACCCGTGCCCATTGCCAACCGCAAGACCACCAACGCGCCCACGGCGCTGAAGCTCAGGCCCATGACCAGGGGCACGAGCCACCGGCTGAAGGCAGGGTGATCGTCTTCATGGTGGACGCATCCTCATTAAAACTGAACCTGCGTAAAATAGTGGGTGGGCGGCCGCCTAGTTCCTCCGCCCAGCCGCCCACCTTCCAATGGCCGTGGTTACACCGCCATCTTACCCGCCGCCTCAGGTCAGGCCGTTATCGGCCTGTAAACACGCCGTAAAATGGCGGCAGGGAGCCGGTATGCACTCTGGTTCATTCGACCATGCCGCGCACTTCTACGACGAGACGCGCGGCTTCCCGCCCGGCGTCAGCGACCTCGTGGCGGATGCCGCCCGCGACCTGTTGGCTGGCCGGCGCACCGTGCTGGAGGTCGGCGTGGGCACGGGCCGCATTGCCCGCCCGCTGCTGGCCCGTGGGGTGCGTGTGACCGGCCTCGACGTTTCGCGCAAGATGATGGCGCGCCTGGTGGACACCCTGCCGGCGGGCGCCACGCGGCCCGCCCTGGTCCAGGGTACGGCCGAGAACTTGCCCCTGGCGGACGCCGGCGTCGACGCGGTCCTTTCGGTGCATGTCCTCCATCTGATTCCGAATTGGCAAGCCGCCCTGGCCGAGGTCCGGCGCGTGTTGGGGCCGGGGGGCGCCTTCGTCACCGGCTACGAGTGGCGTCCGGCCGCGGCGCCCGGTGCGCGCCTCATGGACCAGTGGCGCCGCATCGTCCAGGACCACAGCGGCGGCGCCCTCAACCCCACCCCTGGCCCTGGCACCCACGACTTCGAAGACATTAAGGCCGCGCTGTTGGCCGACGCGCCGCGGTACGACGAGGTAACGGTGGGCGAGTGGGACACGACCCGCACCCTGGCGCGCAACCTGGAGGCCATCGAGCACCGCACCTGGTCGTCAACCTGGAACCTGCCCGACGCGTTCTTTGCTGCCTGCCTGGCCGACCTGCGCGCCTGGGCCCTGGCCGAGTATGGCGCGCTTGACCGTGAGTTCGTCACACCGCACCGCTTTATCTGGCAGCGCTTCGCGTGGGGTCCGCCGGCCTGAGCGGTCGTAGGGGCTGCTCCGTCCTCTGCCCGATGCACGGCGGGTTGAATCAACTATAATTGGCCTCGGAAACACGCCGATGCTTGTCGACTTCATCGTCTTTGCTATTGGCCTGGGCCTAACCGCACTGCTGCTGGCCGCCCTGGTCTGGTGGTATGGGCGCCGCAATGGGCTGGCCTTCGGCCGCGCCTTGCGCACGCTGGTCACCCCGCCGGCCTTCGTCGACCCCGAGCGCACTCGCCGCGCGGCCTTGCTCACGGTGGTGCTGCGCCAGTTCCTGGTCAGCCTGCTGCTGCTCGGCCCGCTGGTGGCGCTGGCCCTGGGCGGGGAAGAGGCGCGCGGCAGTCTCTTCATCCTGGCCTGTGCCCTGGCCTTCAACCTGGCGCTGTATCTCCTCTTGCTGCGCGGCCTGGTCACCCTGGCCATCCGCGCCTTTCCGCTTGGCCTCTTCCTCATTCTCACCTGGAGCATTGCCAACAGCCGGTTGGGCGGTCCCATCGCCAGCGCCTACCTGCTGGTGATCATCAGCGCCGGTCTGCTATCGGGCGGCCGGTCGGCTGCGGTCTATGCGCTCCTCTGCCTCATCGCGCTGCCCGGCCTCTATCTGTTGGCGCCACCCGCGGCCGCTGTGCCGCTGCAGCGTCTGGTCGGAATGTGGCTGGTCTATTTGGGCGTCTTCAGCATTAGCGCGCTGCTGCTGGCCCTGGCGGCGCGCCGCATCCGCGAAGGGCTGGCGCAAGCCGACCAGCTCCGCGAGACCGAAACCGCGCACGCGCACGCCCTGGCCATCAGCCTGGAGGCCGAGCGCAAGCGGACCCAGCAGATGGAGCTGCTGGCCGAGGTCAGCCAGCAGGTGGCCGGCACCCTCGACGAGACCGAGCTGCTGGAACGCGTGGTCGAGTCAATGATCAGCCGGCTGGGCTTTGCCAGTGCCGCCATGCTCGCCTGGTCCGGCCCCGACGAGCTGGAGGTGGTGGCCATGGCCACCACCGAGCCCATGGCGGCGACGGTGGGCTTTCGGCAGAAGGCCGACGAGGGCATCATCGGCCGCACGGTTGCGCTGCGCTCGGTGTACTGGACCAACGATGTTAGCCGCGACCCCTATTACTTCGACCCGGGCGGACGCAGCGTGGGCTCGGCCATGGGTCTGCCCTTGCTGCGCGAAGGCGAGTTGTTGGGTGTGCTCTATCTGGAGGCCGGCGCGCCGGGCGCCTTCAGCACCTCCGACGTGCTCGCGTACAGCACCTTGGCCCAACATGTGGCCACCGCGCTGGAGAATGCGCGCCTGTACGCGCGGGCGCGCCATCGCCTGCGCGACATGACCGCGCTCCAATCGGTCTCGCAGACCGTGGCCTCGTCGCTCGACCTGGATGCCGTCATCCACACCGTGGTGCACATGCTGCACGATAACTTCGGCTACCGGCAGGTAAGCCTGTATCAACTCCATGGCGAGGTACTGAAGCTGAAGGCCCAGGTCGGCTATACGGATGACCTGATCATCTCGGAAATCCCCATCAGCCGCGGCGTCTCGGGCCGCGCGGTACGCACACGCCAGGCGCAGTTCGTGCGCGATATGAGCGCCGACCCCGACTTCCTGCGGGCCATGCCCGAGGCCCACAGCGAGATCTGCGTGCCCCTGTTGAAAGACCGCACCGTGCTGGGCACCCTCAACGTCGAGTCCGGGCCAGAGCACCCCCTGACCGAGGGCGACGTGTATCTGCTGACCACCCTGGCCGGGCAGGTGACCGTGGCCATTGAAAACGCGCGGCTGTTCACCGCCGAGCGGGAGCAGCGCGAGCTGGCCGAGGCCCTGCGCGATGCCAGCACCGCGCTCAGCGGCAGCCTCGACATCGACATCATCATGGACCGGCTGCTCGACCTCATCGAGCGCGTGGTGCCGTTTGACACCGCCAACTTGATGCTGTACGACCCGGTCCAGGACCGGGTGCAGGTCGCGCGCCAGCGCGGCTATGAGCAGTTTGGCCGGGTCGTGGCCGAGCAGATGACGACGGTCTCGCTGAAGGTGCACGAGACCGCCAACCTGGCCCGCATGCTCGAGACCGGCCGCAGCCTGATCATCTCCGACACTGCCCAGGACCCCAACTGGGTGACGGTGCCGGCCACGCCCTTTGTGCGCTCGTGGGCAGGCGCCCCCATCCTGGCCCAGGGCGAGGTGATCGCGTTCTTCTCGCTCGACAAGCGCGAGCCGGGCTTCTACCAGCCCGAGCACGCTGAGCGCCTGAGCGCCTTTGCCGGCCAGGCCGCGCTCATGCTCCAGAACGCGCGCCTGTTCGAGGCCCAGCAGCGTCGGGCCGAAGAGCAGCGGTTGCTGTGGCATGCCTCCCAGGACTTTACTTCCGGGCTGTCACGCGACGCCGTGCTTCAGGCGGTGGTGGCGCACATGACCGGCGCGCTCCAAACCGCGCGCTGCACCGTCTCGCTCTGGGACCGCGCCAACGACCAACTCGTCACCATCCAGGACTATGCGCCGGCCGACCCAGCGGACGTGGAGCCGCTGGGCACCCTCTACGCGCTGGCCGACTACCCGGCCTCCCGTGCCGTGCTGGAGAATCGCGAGCCACAGATTACCCGGGTGGACGATCCTCACAGCGACGCCGCCGAGCGCCGCTTCCTGCTCGGCACCGGCCACGCCGCGGTGCTGATGCTGCCGCTCGACACCGGCGAGCAGGTGTTTGGCCTGGTCGAGCTGTTCCGCGACGCGCACATGCCGCCCTTTGCCGAAACGGATGTGCAGTTGGCGCGCAGCCTGGCCGCGCAGGCCGCGGTGGCCCTCGAGAACTCGCGCCTGCACACGGCCCTCCAGGAGAACTTACAGGAGCTTGACGCGCTGCTCACTGCCAACCAGGCCCTCCTGAGCACCCTGGAGCTGGACCCGCTGCTGACCAACATCCTGGCGGCGGCCGTGGCCGCCATCCCCGCCGCTCAAAAGGGCCTGATCGTGCTCACCCAGCCGTCCGGCGAGCACTTGCTGGTGCGCGCCGTGCATGGCTACGCCGACCCACGCATCAAGCAGTTGGCGCAGCGCTCGGATGAAGGCTACGTGGGGCGCGTCATCCGCGCCAACCAGCCGCTGCTGGTGCCCGACACCTCCACCGCCGACACGGTCTGGCAGCATGGCGGCCTGCCCGAGCTGGAGGCGGTGCGCTCCACCGTCATCGCGCCGCTGACCCCCAATGGCGCCGGCGGCAGTCCCTATGGCGTCATCAGCGTGGAGGCCAACCAGCCCGGCGCCTTTGGCGAGCGCGACCTGCGCCTGTTGGGCGCCTTCGCCACCACGGCCGCGGTCGCCATTGACAATGCGCGTCTGCACGCCGAGGTGCAGCGCCTGGCCGTCACCGATGGCCTGACCGGCTTGGCCAACCCGCGCGCCTTCGAGCACGCGCTGACGACCGAATTCAGCCGCGCCCAACGTTATGGCTACGCCCTCTCGTTGGTCATCGCCGACATCGACTCCTTTAAGGTCTACAACGACACTTACGGTCACCCCGCCGGCAACGAGCGCCTCAAGGCCATCGCCGACGTGCTGCGCGCCTCGGTGCGCGATCCCGATCTGGCCGTGCGCTATGGCGGCGATGAGTTCGCGCTGCTGTTGCCGCACACCAGCAAGGTGGGCGCCGAGGCTCTGGCTTACCGCGTGCGTGAGGCCGCTGAGCTGGCCGCGCCGCACCTTTCGGGCTCCGGCGAGTCGGTACCCGGCTACACGCTCAGCCTGGGAGTAGCGAGCTTCCCGCTGGACGCCGCCACCGCCGAGGACCTCGTGCTCGCCGCTGACTACGCTGAGCTGGCGGCCAAGCGCGCCGGCAAGAATCGGGTGGTGGCCGCCGAGCCGCTCTCGCCCGCCCGCGAGTCCGTGTCCGCCGCTTCCCAGCCGGCCGCGCCCGAGTAGGACGGCCGCCTCTCATGGCCAGCCGCATTCTCATCGTCAGCCACGAAGCGCCGGGCGCCTCCATGTCCGGGCCGGCCATCCGTTATTGGGAGCTGGCCCACGCCTTGTCGGCCGCGCACACGGTCACCCTCGCGGCCCCCGCGCCCGTCACGCTTCACAGCGACCACGTGCGCCTGGTCGGTTACGACCCGGCCGGCGGCGAAACCCTGCGGCCCTGCCTGGCCGCGTGCGAGGTGGTGATCGTCGCGGGCTACCTCCTGCGCAACTTTCCCTTCCTGCTGCACGGCCCGCCGCTGGTCGTCGATCTGTACGATCCCTTCATTCTCGAGAACTTAGAGATCCACGCCCGTAAGCCCCTGGCTGACCAGCTCGCGTTGCACCGCATCGACCTGGCCGTGCTCAACGAGCAGCTCGCGCAGGGCGACTTCTTTATCTGCGCCAGCGAGCAGCAGCGCGACTTTTGGCTGGGCATGCTGGCCGCCAACGGCCGCCTCAACCCGCACACCCTGCGCGCCGATCCTAGCCTGCGCCAACTCATCGCGGTGGTGCCGTTTGGCGTGCCGCCCGTGGGGCCGCGGCGCCGCAAGGCCGCTCTGAAGGGCGTGGTCCCTGGGATCGGGCCAGACGACCGCGTGGTATTGTGGGGTGGGGGGCTGTGGGATTGGTTTGACCCGCTCACCGCCATCCGCGCCGTGGCCGTGCTGGCGCCGCGCCGGCCCGACGTGCGTCTGTTCTTTGCCGGCGTGCGCCACCCCAACCCGGCCGTGCCGCCCATGCGCCAGGCGGCCGCCGCCCAGCAGCTCAGCGCCGAGCTGGGCCTCACCGGGCGGCACGTTTTCTTTAACGACTGGATGCCCTACGCCGACCGCGCCGACTACCTGCTCGAGGCCGACATCGGCCTGAGCCTGCACTACGACCACGTGGAAACGCGCTTCGCTTTCCGCACCCGGCTGCTGGATTACCTGTGGGCCGGCCTGCCGATGGTGGTGACGCGCGGCGACAGCCTGGCCCAGCAGGCCGAGGCCCACGGCCTGGCGCGTCTGGTGGAGCCGGGCGATACGCTCGGCCTGGCCCAGGCCCTGGAGGCGGTGCTGGCGGAGGGTCCCCTGACGGCCCTCGACCGCCAACAGCGCGCCGCGTCGCTCACCCGGCCCTTGCAGTGGCCGCGCGTGGCTGCGCCCCTGGTGGAGTATTGCCGCCAGCCGCGCCGCGCCGCTGACAAGGCCGCCGTGGCGTCCCCGCCGCGCCTACACGCTGGCCTGGTGCTCAAGGCCTGGCAGAGTCTGCGCGCGCGTGGCCTGACCGGGCTGCTGCGTGACATCCGCCTCTACCTGGGCCGCTAGGCCGCCTGCCGCATGCCGCCCCTGGTCTCGGTTGTCATCGCTAACTGGAACGGCCGCCGCCACCTGGCGGGCTGCCTGCCCGCCCTGGCGCGACAGTCGTACCCCAACGTTGAGATCATCATCGTGGACAATGGCTCCAGCGATGGCAGCCTGGCCTGGCTGGCGCAGCACCACCCGGCCGTCACCGTCATCGCCAATGACCGTAATCGGGGTTTTGCCGCCGCCAACAACCAGGGCCTTGGCGCCGCCCACGGTGAGTTCATGGCCTTGCTCAACAACGACACGCAACCAGAACCGCAGTGGCTGGCGGCGCTGGTGCAGGCTCTCGAAGCCGACGAACGCCTTGGTATGGCGGCCTCGCTTATGCTCTTTGCCGACCGGCCCGGCGTGATCAATTCGACCGGGGTGTGCGTGGACCGCTGCGGGATCAGTTGGGATCGCGCTGGCGGTCGAAAACTCTCTGGAGCCGAGGACGAACCCGTCGCTATCTTCGGCGCTTCGGCTGGCGCCGCCCTCTACCGCCGCGCGCTCTTCGACGACATCGGCGCCTTTGACGAAGACTTCTTCGCCTACCTCGAAGACGTGGATCTGGCCTGGCGCGCGCGCTGGCGCGGCTGGCGGGCGGTGCACGTGCCCCGGGCGCGCGTGCTCCACGCCCATTCGGCCACGGGCCAGGAAGGCTCGGCTTTCAAGACCTATTGGCTCGCACGCAACAAGGTGGCCCTCCTCGCCAAGAACTATCCCACGCCCTACCTGTGGTGGTGGCTGCCGCTCATCCTGGCCTACGACGCTCTCTCGCTGCTCACCGCGCTGGTGCGCCAGCGCAGCCTGAGCGCCCTGCGCGGTCGTCTCGCGGGCTGGGCGAGTCTTGGTCGCGCTCTGCGCCAGCGCCGCGCGCAACTGCAGCGAGCCTCCGTGCCGGCCAGAGAAATCTTCGCGCTGCTCCAACCCGCCGACTGGCCCTGGCGCGTAGGGCAGCGCTATGAGCATCTCATGCGCCCCCGCTCTGACCCGTGACCCAAGACCCATCGGCGCCGCCCCAGCGCGATAACCGGCCCCGTGGGCTCGCGGCCCGCTGGCGGCGCGTCGGCCAGCAGGCCATTGAATACACCCGCCACGCCGGCGTGGCGGCCGCGTGGCGGCGCGTCGTCCTCACCCTGCGGCAGGTCGTGCCGGCCTATGCTCATGCCGGCTGGCTGCGGGTGTGGCCGCGTGGCGACCTGTACCGCGCCTGGATGCGCCGCACCGAGCCGGGACCGGCCGCGCTGGCCGCCCAGCGGCGTGAGCAGGCGGCGTTCGCTCACCGCCCACTCATCAGCATCCTCACGCCGGTCTACAACCCCGCTCCCAACGTCCTGCGCGACACCCTCGCCTCGGTGCTGGCCCAAACCTACGACCGCTGGGAGTTGTGCCTGGTCGACGGCGCCTCGGACGTGCCCGGCGTGGCCGCCACCCTGGCCGGCGCGGCCGCGGGTGACCCCCGCCTCCGCGTGAAGACCCTGCCGCGCAACCTCGGCATCAGCGGCAACCTCAACGCGGCCCTGGCGATGGCCACCGGTGATTTCGTGTTATTGCTGGACCACGACGACCTGCTGGCGCCCGACCTGCTCTTCGCGGTCGTGCGCCGGCTCGGTGCCGACCCCGACCTGGACGTGGTCTACTACGATGAGGACAAGGTGGCCGAAGACGGCCGCCGCCGGCGCGACCCGTGGTTCAAGCCGCCGCGGTGGTCGCCCGCCCTGCTGCTTTCGACCAATGTGCTGATGCATTCCGTCATCCGCCGCGAACTGCTGGTGGACTTGGGCGGCTTCGACCCGGCCATGGACGGCGCGCAGGACTGGGACCTGGCCCTGCGCCTTTCCGAGCGCACCAACCGCTTGGCCCATTTGCCGCAAGTGGGCTACCACTGGCGCCAGGTGCCGGGCTCAGCCGCGCGTGACGCCAATGCCAAGCCGTGGGCTTTTGACGCGCAGCGGCGCGCCGTCGAAGCCCACCTGGCCCGCGTTGGCCCGGCGGGTGCGCGCGTGAGCTTCCCACGGGTGGGGCGGATGCGTGTCCACTGGCCGGTCTCGGGCGCGCGCGCCTCCATCATCATTCCCACCAAGGATCACGTCGTCCTGGTGCGCGCCTGTCTGGATTCCATCTTTAAGCAGACCACTTACCCAGACTACGAGATCGTCCTCGTCGACACCGGCAGTGAACAACCCGAGACGTGGGCCTACTACACCGAACTTGAAACCGAACCGCAAGTGCGTTTAGTCAAGTTTGACGGCGAGTTCAACTACTCCGCGGCCAACAACCTGGGCGCTGCACACGCCAGCGGGGCATTGTTGGTTTTCCTTAACAACGACATCGAGGTCCTCGAGCCGGACTGGCTGGAGGAGCTATTGGGTTGGGCCGAGCGGCCGGACGTGGGCCTCGTGGGCGCCAAGCTGCTGCGCCCGAGCGGCACCCTCCAGCACGCGGGCCTGGTGATGGGCCTGGCCGGGCACGGCAGCCACGCCTTCGATGGCTGCGTCGAGGGCACCTACGGTCCCTTTGGCTCATCCGAGTGGTACCGCGACTACCTGGCCGTGACCGGCGCCTGCATGGCCATGCGCCGCGCGGTGTTCGTGCAGCTCCAGGGCTTTGCCGAGGCCTACCAGATCGGCTATGGCGACCTTGAGCTGGGTCTGCGCGCCGTGAGCCACGGCCTGCGCGTGATCTATACGCCCTTTGCGCGCCTGCTCCACCATGAGGGCGCCTCGCGCGGTTTCAACAACCCGCCCGCCGACGTGCTGCGCGCCTACTGGCAGATGCTGCCCCTGGTGCGCCCGGGCGACCCGTACTTTAGCCCCAACCTCTCCAGCGCGCACAGACGTCCCAGCGTGTTGGGGTCGCGTGATCTCACGCGCGAGGAGCGCCTGGAAACCATCTTGGCCGACTTCGATCTGCTCTACCGGCCGATCCCTCTGACCAAGACCGGCTGGGCCGCGCCGGGCGGCCCTGCCCAGCACTTCGCGCCCGCCGAGCCCGCGGCCGAACTGCCCGCGCCCGAACAGCGGGTTCTGCTCATTTCGCACGACCTGAGCCTCACCGGCGCGCCGCTGATGCTGGCGCAACTGTCCGCCTACCTGCGGCGCGCGGGTTACGCCGTGACCGTGCTCTCGCCGGTGGATGGCCCCCTGCGCGCAACACTAACCCAATCCGGCGCGACTGTATGGGTGGAGCCGGACGTGCTCAACGACGCGCGTGTGCTGGCCCGCCACCTCGCCGGCCGCGGCTTGCTGCTGGCCAACACTATCCTGACCTGGCGGGCGGTGTTGGCGGCCAAGGCCGCGCAGGTGCCGTGCGTGTGGTGGATCCACGAGTCCGGCTTTGGCGAGACGATGGCCCGGCGCGAGGCCGGCCTGGCGCGGGCCTTGCGCGCCGCCGACCGGGTGATGTTTGCCTCGGCCTCCATTGCCGGCCGCTACGCGGACTGGGTGCCGGCCGAGCGCGCGCGTGTCATTCACAACGGCCTCGCCTGGGACGACTCGCCAACCCTGGAGGTGGCCCCTTTTATCGAAAAGTCTCGCGGCGACTTGACTGTGGTCAACCTCGCCAGCCTCGAGCCGCGCAAAGGCCAGGATGTGCTGCTGCAAAGCGTCGCCGCATTGCCGAAACCATTGCGGGGCCGCATCCGCCTGGTTTTGCTCGGGCAGGCGCTGAACCCTGCCTTCCAGCGCCGCCTTGATCGCCTCATCGCGCAAGCACGTCCCGCCCGCGTCGCCTGCCTCGGCGCCCGGCCGCGGGCCGAAGCCCTGGCTCACCTGCGCGCCGCCGACGTCTTCGTCCTGCCCTCGCGCGATGAGGGTCTGCCCATGACCCTGCTGGAGGCCATGGCCCTCGGCAAGGCCATCGTCGCCACCACCGCCGGCGGCATCCCCGAAGCCGTCCACGATGGCGTCGAAGCCCTCCTTGTCCCGCCCGACGACCCCGCCGCGCTCACCGCGGCCCTCACGCGCGTCCTCCAAGACGAAGCCTTCCGCCGCGCCCTCGGCACAGCCGCCCAAGCCCGCTTCGCCGCCGCCTTCACCCTCGACCGCTTTGGCGCGGCTGTGGTCAGCCTCGTGCAAGACCTCATCCGCGCGCGGCAGGCCGGTGACGCGCCCGGTCGGCCAGGCGCGCGCGAGGTGCTGGGGGAGATGCCGGTGGCGTATCGGGTGGGGAGGGGGGAGGCGCTGTTGGAAACGGGGCCGATTGAAGGAGGCAGCGCCTTCGACAGAAAGTGATGTAGCCTTCCTCGCCGCCGCCGACATCCCACTTGTGTTCACCGTACTCCGAGAACGTGTAGGGGCGCTCCCCAGTGGGCGACCTCCCCGCCGGCGCCGTAAGCCTAACCTGTGCCTACAGTCGCCGGGATTTGTGTGTGCGACGCTTCCAATCTATGATGACCCCCAAAAACTAGACCACAGGCTACGGCACAATATTCAAAGCTTGTGGAGATCCCTAAG
>CAYUYN010000104.1:0-11374 GCA_964449185.1 uncultured Anaerolineales bacterium
CAGACGGCCATCGCGGCGGCCAGGGCCGCCGCGATGGCCGTCAGCAGCAGGGTGCCCGGCCAGGCACCCAAGGCCGCCAGGCGCAGGGGCTGCCATTCGAACAGGGTGCGCGCCAGGCCCAGCCCAAAGGCCGTGCCGCTCAGCGCCGCCAGCGCGCGGGCCCACAGACGCGCGGGCAGGGCGGGGGCGCTCACCCGAACGCCCTGACGCTGGCTTGACCGTGTGGGTTGAGACCGCATCAGGGGGTACCGCTAGGGGCTGGGGTTATTGGCGTCTAGCTGCTTGTACTCGAAGTAGGCGCGCAGGATATTGCCGGCCACGGGCGCCGCCATGTGCGAACCCTCGCCGCCGTGATAGATAAAGACGATCACGGAGACTTCGGGGTCTTCGTAGGGCGCATACAGCGCCGTCCACGAGTGGGTGGGGAAATTGCCGGGGATGCACCACTTTTGGGCGTAGGCGAACTGGTCGCAATACTCGGCCGTGCCGGTCTTGCCGGCCACGTGCAGGTCGGCGGGCACATCCAGGATAGGGATGCCGATTTCGCCATAAATGTTCCGGTCGCCGGAGAGCGTGCCCTCGGTGACGGCCAGGCGCAGGCCGGTGCGCACGTAGTCCAGGGTCGCCTGCGAGAGCGGGATGCGCTCGGGGTGGCCGTCTAAGAGCTCGGGCGTATTTTGCTCGAGCACGTTGCCCTCGCCATCGAGCACCTTGTCGATGATGGTCGGCTTGTACAGCCAGCCGCCATTGATGATGGCGTTGTAGGCATTGAGCAATTGCAGCGGGGTCAGGCTGACATAGCCCTGGCCGATGACGGCGTTGTAGGTGTCGCCGGTGGACCAGCTTTCGCCCCAAGTGATGCGCTTGGCATCCGGCGAGGGGATGGTGCCGGCCAGCTCGCCGGGCAGCTCCACGCCCGAGCGTTGGCCCAGACCGAAGAGGCGCATCCATTGGCCTAGCTTGTCAATCCCCAGGCCGTCGAGCCCATCGGCCGCAAAGCCGCCGCCGATCTTGTAGAAATACACGTTGCAGGAGAAAGCGAGCCCGTAGATGAAGTTCACCAGACCGTGGCCCTCCCGCTTCCAGCACACAAAGTCCTTGGCGCGGCCCAGGTCGGCGGGGTAGTACTGGTCGCGGATGGTGATCTTGCCTTCGTCCATAATTTCGCGCTCGGGGTCGATCACGCCCTCTTCCAGCGCGGCCGAGGCCGTGATGATCTTGAACACCGAGCCGGGCGTGTACAGGATATTGACGGCATGGTTGAGCAGCGGGTAGAACGGGTCGCCGGGGATGTCGTCGTCGGGGTTGTCGGGGTCGCCGGGATCTCCGGCGAGCTCGACGTAGTAGTCGTAATCGATGACGCGCGCAAAGCGGTTGTTGTCGTAGGACGGCCACGACACCATCGACAGGATCTCGCCGGTCTTGGGGTTCATCACAATCGCCACGCCGGCATAGGCCACGGTGGCGCCCACGAAATCATTCACGTAGTTGATGCGCTCCGCGAGGGCGGCTTCCGCGGCGGCCTGGAGCCGCACATCGATGGTGAGCTGGAGGCTGTTGCCCTCGACCGTGTCGGTCTCGACGCCCAGCACGCGCAGAGTCTGCCCGGCCACGTCTTTTTCCACCAGGCGGCTGCCGTTCTGGCCGGCCAGGATGTCCTGCTGCGAGGCTTCCACCCCCGACACCCCGATGCGGTCGCGTCCGGGGATCAGCCCGCGGCCGGTATAGTAGTCGTACAGGTCTTTGAAGTAGTCGGATTCTTCTGGGTTGGGGATGGGGGCCATGTAGCCCACGAGGTTGGAGGTGAGCGAGCCGGTGGGGTATTCGCGCAGGGGCTCCACCTGCACGTCCACGCCCGGCATTTGGGTCAGCTCCTCGCGCACCACCAGGGCGATGTCCTTCTCGACGTCGCACTTGATCTTGACCGGGTCGAACGGCCGGTAGCCAGCGCCTTCTTCCGCCAGGTCGCGCACGCCGCGCAGCGGCGGGTCGCCTTCAGCGCACGGCGCGACCGGTTCGGAGCCGGGCACGGTCAGGGGCATGTCCAGCAAGTCGGCCAGGCGGACGTAAATGCGGTCCACCCAGGCCTCGTTGTCGGGCAGCTCGGCCGGCACCACCACAATGTTGAACGAGGGCACGTTGACCACTAATGGCACGCCGCGCCGATCATAGAGGATGCCGCGCGGGGCCGGGTCGCTGACGCGGGAGACGCGGTTTTCGAACGCCGCCGCCGAGAAGGCCGGCCCCTGCAAGACCTGCAGCTCAAACAGCCGCCAGACCAGCGCCAGCGCTGAGAGACCCAACACCACGTAAAACAGGATAACACGCGCACTGGCGGGAACGATTTTGGTCTTCATAGGTGTTAGATGGTTACCGGCGCGGGGTGCGCGAAGGCGTGCAGCCCGCGCACGAGCAGGTAGACCGGCAGCATGCAGGCCGTATTGAGCAGCACGGCCGGCAGGGTGAGGCGGGTGAGGCTATAGACCCAATCCACCGGGTAGCCGGTGATCGTCAGCAGGCTGAGAGTGATAGTGTGAAAGAGCACGCTCCCCAACAGCGCGGTGGCCAGGGGCAGCAGCACGTGTGAGCGCCAGAAACGGCCCTCGCTCAGGCCGGCCAGGTAGGCCACGGTGATCAGGCTCACCGCGGTGGCGCCAAACGGCCCGCCCGACAACAGGTCCAGGCTCAGGCCGCCCATCAGGCCCCACAGCACGCCGCCCTGCCATTCGCCGATAAGGGTCCAGCTCAGCGCCAGAAGCAGCACCAGGTCGATCTTGCCGCCGAAGATGGGAAAGCGCGCCAGCACGGTGGCCTGCACCACCGCCGCCAGGGCCAGCAAGGGTAGACCGATGAGGTAGGTCATGGGGCGGGCGCGGACTCGCCCAGTGGGCCGAGGTCCACCGGCGTGAAGTTGGTGATAATCAGGACGATTTCGAGCCGGCTGAAGTCTACGCCCGGGGTGACGATGGCTTTTTGCAGCACTTCGTAGTCCAGGCGCTGGACGGCGCTGATGTTGCCCAGGACGATGCCGGCCGGCACGCGGCCCGACAGGCCGGAGGTGAGCACCACGTCGCCGGGGTTGATCTCGGCTTGCTGCGAAAGGTACTGCAATTCCAGGCCGCCGGCGAGTTGGCCGACCACCATGCCCTCGTCGCGCGTGTCCTGCAGGCGCGCAGTAATGGCCGAGGCGGGGTCGGTGATCAGCCGCACTTTGGAGGCGCAGCAGTTCAGTTCAACCACCAGGCCCACCAGGCCCTGGTTGGTCACCACCGGCATGTCGCGCCTCACCCCGCCATCCGAGCCAATATCCAGAAAGATGTAGCTCAGGAAAGGGGACGTGTCGTGGCCGATAAGGTTGGCCGCCACGTAGGAGTGCTCGGGCGCGGTGCGGGCGTAGTCCAGCAGGGAGGACAGGATGCGCAGGTCGGCTTCGTCTTCCTGGTAGCCGACGATGCGGTTTTGGAGCTCGGCCACCTGGGCCTCGAGCTCGGCGTTGCGCGCCAGGAGCGCCTCGGCCTCGGGATCGCCGCGGAAGAGGTCGACCGCGCCCTGGGTGATGGCAGCCACCCCGCGCTGGATGGCGGTGAGGGGCACGGCCAACGCGCCTTTGACCAAGGCGAGCCGGCCCGACTGGTTGAGCGCCACCAGTCCCAGGCTGGCCAGCAGCAGCACCACCACCACGACGGAGCGGGCCTGTAGGCGGGTCATGCCATCAGGAGCGTGAGGTGCTCCCGCGCTCCAGCCCCACCAACAGCTTCTTGAGGTTGTCGTAATCTTCCAGTACGCGGCCGGCGCCGCGGGCCACGCAGGTCATGGGGTCGTCGGCCACCCACACGCGGATTTTTAGCTCTTCCTGCAGGCGTTCGCACAGTCCCTGGAGCTGCGAGCCGCCGCCGGCCATGCACACGCCGGACTCCATCAGGTCGGCGATGATCTCGGGCGGGGTCTCGTCGATGGCGTCCTTGATGGCGGCCACGATGGTGTTGACCGAAGTGGACAGGGCTTCGCGGACCTCAATGGAGGAGACTTCCACGGCCTCGGGCAGGCCGGTGACCAGGTTGCGGCCGCGCAGGGTGTAGGTTTTCTCGTCCCAGAGGGGGTGGGCGGAGCCGATGGACATTTTGACGCGCTCGGCCATGCGCTCGCCAATGAGCAGGTTGTACTTGTTCCGGGCGTACTGGACAATGTCCTGGTCCATTTCGTCGCCGGCCACGCGCAGTGAGCGCGACAGAACGATGCCGCCCATGGAGAACACGGCCACCTCGGTGGTGCCGCCGCCGATGTCGATAATCATGGAACCCACGGGCTCGCCCACGGGCAGGCCGGCGCCCAGAGCGGCGGCCATGGGCTCTTCAATGAGGAAGGCTTCGCGAGCGCCGGCGGCGATGGTGGCGTCGTAGACGGCGCGCTTTTCCACCTCGGTGACGCCCGAGGGCACGCCGACCACGACGCGCGGGCTGGGGATGGGCACGATGCTCTGCTCGTGGGCCTTGCCGATGAAGTACTCGAGCATGGCCTCGGTAATCTCGAACTCGGAAATGACGCCGTCGCGCAGGGGGCGGATGGCGGTGATGTTGGCCGGGGTGCGCCCGGCAATTTCCTTGGCTTCGGCCCCAATGGCGATCGGGCGCCGGGTTTTCTTGTCGATGGCGACCCAGGACGGCTCGTTGATGACAATGCCTTTGCCGCGCACATTGACCAGGGTGTTGGCGGTCCCCAGGTCAATGCCGATATCCAGCGAAAATAGGCCCAAGAACCATTTGGTAATTGGGTTATTGATTAAAGGGTTAAAGGCCAAAGCCGTTCCTCCAAGTTACTATTGGCACGGGATTATACTCCATTACCCCCCAGGCGTGCTTCTTGCGCTTGCCCTATGTAAAGCCGACGATTGGTATGCAGAAATGAAGGGGATGGACGGGTGCTATAATGCCTTAATTGCCCCTCTGTCTGACCACCATGGACCTCCATCAGCGCGTTTGGGACTTTATCGAGAGCCGGGAACTGCTGGGCCGGGATGACCGGCTGGTGGTGGCCGTCTCGGGCGGACCGGACAGCCTGTGTCTGCTGCACGTGCTGCACCGGTTGGCGGCCCAAGCCTTCGGCCTGCGCCTGTGGGTGGCGCATCTCGACCACGGTTTGCGGCCTGAGGCCGCCGCCGACGGCGCCTTTGTGCGGCAGCAAGCCGAAGCGCTGGGGCTGCCATGCCAGGTTGGCCACGCCGACACGCGCGCCCACGCCGCCACCCACCACCAATCCATTGAAGAAGCAGCCCGCGTCGTGCGCTATGCCTTCCTGGCGGAGGCGGCCCGCGCTGCCGGCGCGCGGCACGTGGCCGTCGCCCACACCGCCGACGACCAAGCCGAGACG
This sequence comes from uncultured Anaerolineales bacterium, assembly GCA_964449185.1. Taxonomy (GTDB): domain Bacteria; phylum Chloroflexota; class Anaerolineae; order Anaerolineales; family UBA6663; genus CAYUYN01. Next base: position 5,368 of record CAYUYN010000104.1, read on the forward strand.
GTCTTGATGCACTTTTTGCGCGGCTCTGGGCTGGCGGGGCTGCGGGGGATGCTGCCTAAGACGGAGGCTGGAAGTTGGATGTCGGAAGTCGGAAGTCAGAGGTCGGAAGTCGGAGACGCTGTTTCTGACATCCGACCTCCGACTTCTGACCTCTACCTGATCCGCCCCCTGCTCACCACCACCCGCGCCGAGGTGGAGGCCTACTGCCACGCTCACGGGCTGGAGCCCCGCCAGGACACGACGAACCAGGACACCGCTTTCTTGCGCAACCGGCTGCGGCACGCGGTGCTGCCCCTGCTGGAGCAGGTCAACCCTAACCTGCGCGCTGTCCTGGCCCGGACGGCGGAGGTCTTGGCCGGGGAGCACGACGTGGTACAGGCGCGGCTGGAAGCAGTGTGGGACGAAGTGGCCCCGCCGGGCCTGCAGTCGGAGGGGCGGGTGGCGTTTGAGCGGTCGCGCTGGTTGGCGCTGAGCGTGCCGGAGCAGCGCGGTCTGCTGCGGGCGGCGGTGGTGCGTCTGCGCCGCCATCTGCGCGATGTGGACTTTACACCGTTGGCAGCCGCCGTGCAGTTCAGCCGCGCAGCCGCACCGGGCCGCAGCTGCGATGTGCTGGCCGGCTTAAAACTTTCCGTGGGGGGCGAGACGGTCACCCTGCACGCCTGGGGGACGGCGGCTGAGCCCAGCCGCCAGCACGGTGGCCCGCTGCTGGCCGCCGACGGCCATCTTGCGGCCGGCTGGCGCTTTGCGGTCGACCCGCTGGGGCCTGAAGAATGGTCGCCGGGGCAGCCGCCGCCCATGCCGCACTCGGCGTGGAGCACCTACGTCGACGCGGGCCGGCTGACCGAGTCACCCTGCCTGCGCGCGCGTTTGCCGGGCGACCGCTTTCGGCCCCTGGGGCTGGCAGGCCACAGCGCTAAGCTCGCGGACTTTATGGTGAACCAGAAGATCCCGGCGACCTTGCGCGGGCAGTGGCCGGTGGTGGTGTGCGGCGAACAGATCGTGTGGGTGGCGGGTCTGCGGTTGGACGAGCGCTACAAAGTGCGGGCGAACACCCAACGCGTGGTGCGGCTGTGCTTCTGGGAGGCGTGACCCGTGGGTAAGGTGCTGCTGGTGCTGCTGGTCGGGCTGGGCGGGGGCCTGGGGGCGATGGCCCGCTATTGGGTGAGCGGCCTGGTGCAGGACTGGACGCGCAGCGCGGCGTTTCCGTATGGCACGCTGGTGGTCAACGTCGTGGGGTGCTTCATCATCGGCGGGCTGGCTTACCTGAGCGAGGCCCGCGGTCTCTTGACGCCCGAGGCACGCCTGCTGCTGATCACCGGGTTCCTGGGCGGCTTCACAACCTTTTCCACGTTTGGGAACGAAACCCTGGCCCTGGCCCGCGGCGGCGAGGCAGGCCCGGCGCTGGGCAATATCGCCGGGCACCTGGCATTGGGGTTGGGCGCGGTGTGGACGGGCTGGGTGCTGGCCCAACGAGTTTGGAGGTAAGGCATGGTGCTGCCCGAGGAAGGCTACCTGCTCCGCATCTTTATCGGCGAAAGCGACAAGCACGCGGGCCGGCCGCTGTACGAGTGGATCGTCAACCAGGCCCGGGCGAACGGGCTTGCCGGCGCGACGGTGCTGCGCGGTGTGATGGGCTACGGCCTGAGCAGCCGCATCCACACGGCGAAGATCGAGCGGCTGTCGCAAGACCTGCCAATTGTGGTTGAGATAGTGGACACGCGCGAGAATCTGGAGGCGTTTCTGCCGATCATCGACGCCGCGATTCCAGAGGGCCTGGCCACGCTGGAGAAGGCGCAGGTGCGCTTTTACCGCGGCGAGCAGGCACCCTAGACAAGCGGAGACCGCATGGAACCGAAATTCAATCTGTGGATCGAGCGCGAGGGGGTGGTGGTGCTGAGTGCCTGGCGCGTGGCGCTGCTGGAAGCGATTGACGCCGCCGGCTCGATCAGCGCGGCGGCCGAACAGCTCCAGATCCCTTATCGGCGGGCCTGGGAAAAGGTGCAGGAGATTGAGAACGGGCTGGGCTACCGCGTGGTGGATACCGCGGTCGGTGGGGCGGGGGGCGGCGGGGCGCACCTGACCGAGGCCGGGCACCAGGCCATTGCGCAGTTCCGGGCCTTTGCAGCCGGGTTCGAGGCGGAGGTGCGGCAGCGCTATGAGGCGGCGTTTGGAAAGCGGGATAGGAAGCCTCAAGCCAAATCGTAGCGATGAGGCACCGGAGATGACGGCGCACCAGGCTGCTGTGCACCACACCGTCTCTACGAGGCGGCTTTGGGCCAGGTGATCGCCAGCCTGGTCCAGCGCTTGGTGACGACGATCAGCCCCGGGGCGGCCTTTAGGGGCGCGTCGACCGGGTATACCTGCACGAACATGCCCGTGCTGCCGGGGCGACCGGCCGCATCCCAGGCCTGGATCTGGCCCAGCAATCGGTTTTGCACATTGCGGCGGCTGTCCGGCCCAAAGCTGCGGGCCCACAGCTCGCGCGGCTTATCGGCCGCATTCTTGTCGTGTTTGCCGGCCGGCGCCAGCCACAACAGACACACCCCGTCCGTGTCCAAGGCGCCCAGATTCACACACATCGGCCGGCTGCCCTCAAACTCAAACAAGCAGGGCGCCGGTCCGCGCCGTGCCAGGTCCCCCTCGGCCAGCAGTTCGCAAAAGCTGGGCTCGTTCACGCCGAGCCAAAATGATAGGCCCTCCCAGATGGCGCGCGGCGCCAGCCGGAAGCCAGCGGGCACATCTTGCGCGCCGCCGGTGAGCCAGGCATAAACGGTTTCGGGCGCGACCGGCAAGCCGCCCACCAGGGACAGGTTGAGGCCGGCGGTGGGGCCTAAGGCGGTCGTTTGCTCTGGCCCGGCAAAGGCGCCCCGCAGCCGCATAAAGCCGCAGTCACGAATGGACCGGCTGGACAGCACGGGCTGGCCGGGCGTGGGCTGCGCGGCTTTCTCAAACGCCACTGACTTCTGCGTGCTCGTGCCCATGGCCAGGGGCAGCACCAGCCGCCCGCCGGGCTTGAGCTGTTCCAGCCAGGCGGGGGTGATATCCCAGGCGCCGACCGTGAGAATGATGCGATCGTAAGGCGCCTCCGCCGCGCAGCCCGCACCCCCGTCGGCGCAGACGGCCAGGACATTGTGGGCGCCGGCCGCGGCCAGGTGCTGCCGCGCGGCGGCTACCAGGTCATCGTCGATATCGACCGTGACGACCCGCCCCTGGGGACCGACGAGGTGGCCGATGAGGGCCGCGTTGAAGCCGGTGCCCGCGCCGATTTCGAGCACGCGCTGGCCGGGCGCCAGGTCAAGCTGTTCGAGCATGATGGCCATCATGGCCGGCTGGGAGGATGAGCTGATGGGGTGGCCCTCGGCCAGCTTGGTGGGGATGGCCTCGTCCGCGTAGACCTCAGCCAGGGGGAGGCCGGGCAGGAACAGATGGCGGGGCACGGCGCGGAAGGCGGCGGCCACCGCGGGTTGGGTGAGGGCGCCGGAGGCCGTGAGCGTGTCGAGGAGGGCGGCTAGCAGTGCGTTGGGGTTGGAGGCCATCTACAGCCCGGGCTTCGTTAGCTTTTGCAGCTTCATGCTGATTTCGCGCCATTGGATCTTGGAGAGGCCCAGCTTTTGGCGGACGTGATTATCTTCCATGCCGGCCTTCGAGTCGCGGACGGCGCAGGTCCAGCGGCACATGTCGAACGAGATTTGTTTCTTGAGCCGGGCGGCTTCGCTGATGTCCTGCAGCCAATACTCCAGCCGGCGGGGCGACCAGGGGAAGAGGCTCTCGGCCCGCTGGGCGGGCTTTTTGCCCTGCTGCAGCCGCGCCACGTAGGCGGCGCGGTATTCGGTGTAGGCCTGGTAGGCGCTGACCCAGGCCGGGTCGAGCTGGAGCTTGCGCTCTTTGTAGCGATGGCGCGTGTCCGGGTGGCGCACCCACAGCACCGGCGCAGCCGGATCGGACAGGTCGATGTGGTTGGGCTGCAGGCCGAGGCATTCGCCCTTCTTGATGCCGGTCTTGAGCAGCAGGGTGAAGAGCACGTACGGCGTGGGGTTGGGGCTTTCGGCTTGCCAGAGGGTCTTGGCCCCGGCCAGCGCGGCCTCAATCTCGGTCTCGCTGAGCACCTCGGGCAGGGGGCTGAGCACCGACTGTTGAATGAGGGCGGCGGCCGGGTCGGAAGCCAGCACACCGGTCTGGCGCAGCCAGCGGAAGAAGGATTTGAGCGAGGTGACGCGGCGCGCGTAGGTCTTGGGGCTGCACTGCTTGTGGGTGCGCTGCCATTGCAGCCAGTTGTCCAGGTCGCGCGTGCCGATCTGTCCCACGTTCTTGTAAGCGCCGGTGAACTGCGCCGCCAGGTTGAGGTCGCCGATAAAGGCCTTGATGGTGTTCTCGGGGCTGCGTTCGGTCTCCAGGTGCTGGCGCCAGGCCAGGATGGCGGCCACCAGGGAAGAGCCAGCCCCCAGCCCAACCGAACCCAGGGCGTCGGCGGTGGGTTTGCGTTCGGCCTCGGGTTCAGGCGTCGAGAACAGAGGGAGTTGGTCGTCCATAGCGTCTCCGAATAGAACAGATGAACGCTATGCTATGCGCAACGCGAGGGAAAGTCAAGCAGAGGGCGTGAGGCTTCTACGGCTTGTCCATCCAATCCAGGCGCGGGCAAGGGTTGTAGTCGCTGCCCAGGATGACGCGGAACTGGACCGCGCTGCCGGGGTCGGGCTGGGCCAGCACCTGGGCGTCGGCGATGTGGAGGACGGACTGGAGGCGCTTAAGGGGTGAGCCCTTGGCGCTGGTGGAGTGGTCGATCAGGGTGGTCTGGGGGTGGGCCTCCGGGGGCGCCTGCCCGTAGCGCACGGCGAAGCCTTCGTTCACGAGCGTCTCGCCCGCGAGCGGCTCGAGCAGGCTGTCGCTGGCGCCGTTGGAGACCTCCACCCAGGTGAGCGGGCGCGCCAGGCGGTTGGCAGCGGCCCCGGCGTCGGCGTCGGCGAAGAATGCATTCACCAGCGCCAGCAGGGCCTCGCCCTTGGGCAGCAGCACCGCCTCACCCGCCGGGGTGGTCCAGCCGGTGACCTGGTTGGGGCCGATGTGCAGGCTGCGGATTTCCGTGTCGCCGAGCTGCCGGGCCAGCGGCACGAACTGCATCACGTCCCACAGCGTCATGTCCGTGTCCACGACCTCGCTAAAGTCGCCATACAGCGCGGGGATGTGCGGGAGGGCGTTGGCGCGCAGCCCTTGATGAAAGAGCGCGCGCAGCACCTGGCGCTGGCGATAGCCGCGGAAGAAGTCGCCGCCGACGGGGCGGGCGCGCGCGTACCACAGCGCCAGCGCGCCATCCATCTCGGTGACGCCGATGGGCTGTGTGAAGAGTTCGTAGTTGTCGGCGTTGCTTTCATCCAGCTCGGGGTCGAGCAGCTTGTACTCGGTGAGCTGGCAGTTTACCGGCACTTCGATGCCGCCGAGGGTGTCGACGATCTGGCGGAAGCCGTCGAAGTTGACCGAGGCGTAAAAGTGGATGGGGAGGCCCAGGTTGTAGAGCAGGGTCTGTTCGAGCAGGGCCGGGCCGCCGCCGGGGTAGTGGTTGCGCTCGGCGGCGTGGAAGGCCTGATTGATGCGCGCCATGCCCCACATGGGCACGTACACATACAGGTCGCGCGGGATCGACAGCAGGCTGACCGTGCCGGCGTTCTTGTTGATCGAGGCGACGATCAGGGTATCGGTGCGGAAGGTGGTATCCGCCGCGCGATAGTCGGTGCCGATCAACAGGATGTTGACGACTGCCTCGCTAATCTCGGCGGCGCGGAGGGCGGTGGGGTTGGGCGTGACGAGCGTGGCGCCGGCCAGGGGCGTAATGTTGAAGGCGCCCAGGGTGGGCTCGGCTTTGTCTTGGGCGGTGGGTGTCGCGGTGGGCGCGAAGGAGGCGAGCGGTTCGGCCGTGGCGGCGGCATGGGCGGCCAGGGTGGGGACGGCCTGGGGTGCGCTGGCCAAGGTGGCGGGCGGCGTGGCGGGGGCCGTGCCGAACAGCGCCGCGGCC